>CAMDAY010000031.1 GCA_945888895.1 Dehalococcoides mccartyi
TGAGGCGCTGGTGGGGAACGCCACGATTCAGCGCAGTCTCAGCACCATGAGCACGTTCGGCGGAACCAACGTGACGAAGGTGTCGGCCCCCGCCAACCTCGTGCTCGCGCGCTCGTAGAGCGCTGCCACAGCCCCGGCCCGGTCAGCGATCGGTGAACTGCGGTAGCACGTGCTCACCGAAGAGCCGCACCGACTTCAGCACTTGCTCAGTCGGCATGCCACCGGTGTTCATCCAGCACAGCGTGTTCGTGACCCCGCTCGCCTCGTGCCAGTCGCGGAGCTTCGCCGCAACCGTGTCCGGGCTGCCGAAGTAGCACGCGCCGTGGTCCTGCCACCATTCGAGTGGCGGTGTGTTGTTGGGACCGTCGAACATGCGCCGGTTCGCCAGCAGGTTGAAGTACCAGATGAACGGCGGTCCCGCCTCCGCGACCGCCGTGTCGTCATCCTCGGCCACGTGTATGTGCTTGACCACCCACGACTGCACGAGGGCATCCTCGATCGCATCGGCGCTGTTTCCGGCGGCGAGACCCGCCTGGCGGTAGAGATCCCACTTCGCGCGGATGTTCGCGGGGCTGCCGGACGAGGACAGCATCCGCACGAGGTTCGCGCCGGCCCATTGCACGGTGTCGGTGCTTCCCGCGGCGATGTAGAGCGGCGGGTGCGGACGCTGGATCACGTTGGGCACCGACTGCACCGGCGGGATCTGGTAGTAGGCACCCTCGTACGAGAACGTCTCCTGCGTCCACGCCAGCTTGATGATCTCGAGCGCCTCTTCGAACCGCGCGCGATTCTCGCTGACCGAGAGGCCGTACGAGGCGTATTCGTCGGCGCTGTATCCACGACCGATGCCGTAGTCCAACCGTCCGTTGGAGAGTACGTCGATCATCGCGAAGTCGTTCGCGAGGCGGAGCGGATGGTGCAGCGGGAGGACGCTGACCCCTGTGCCGATTCGGATGCGGGAGGTGCGCGCGGCGATCGCCGCGGCCATCACCTGCGGCGATGCGATCAGGCCGTACCTCGACCCGCTGTGCTCAGCGAGCCACACGGAGTCGAAGCCCGCTGCCTCCGCCGCCACGTTGATCTCGAGCTCGCCCTGCACCAGTGCGACCTCGTCCTTGATGTCGGGGACGGAGAGTAGCGAGAACACACCGAATCGCGGGGCCATCGAGGTACCTCCGAGCGCGCATCTGCGCTGGTGCACCCTATAGCGAGGCGGATTGCAGCGGAATCAATGCCTTGATTACGCGGGACACGGCTGGCCCGGCTGACGGCAGCCGGGCCAGCCGCCTCGAACGAGGTCCCGCGGCGTCAGTTTACGATGAGCGCGGTCACCATGCCGAACATGCCCTGGGGGCCTTCGGCGTGCGTGAGGATGTGGCAGTGGTAGGCCCAGACACCCTTCTCGGTGGCGGTGATCAGCACGTCGACGCGCTGGCCGGGGGCGACCATGACGGTGTCCTGCTGGTACGGCGTGGGGAACGGGATGCCGTCCAGCGCCACCACGGTCTGCACCATCCCGTGCAAGTGCATCGGGTGGATCTGGTTGCCCTCGTTCATGTAGCGAACCCGCAGCTGTTCGCCCTGCTTCACGACGATGGGCTGCGTCGCCGGGAAGCCCTTGCCGTTGATCGTGTAGCCCAGCGGTCCGTCGTTGAGCACCATGAGCTCGTCGTGTGTTGCCTTCACCTCACCGGGCGCCGCGATGATGAACGCTCCGAGGAGTCCGGCCGGCACCTGCATCTGCGCGTTCATGTGCGAGTGGTACATGTGCGTTCCGGAGTTCCGCAGCGTGAACTCGTAGGTGAAGGTCTGGCCGGGCTCGACCAGCGGCTGGGTGATCCCCGGCACACCGTCCTGGTCGTTCGGGACGATCACGCCGTGGAAGTGCAGCGCGGTCGATTCCTTCAGCTTGTTGTGCAATACGATGCGCACGCGGTCACCGACGGTGGCGCGAATCGCAGGGCCGGGGATCATCCCGTTGAACGCCATGCCACGCTTGATCTCGCCCGGGGCGACCTCCCAGTCGATCTCCTCGGCGGTGAGGTCGAAGACCTTGACCGCGCCCTGCATCAGCGGAGTCATCGGCTGGTTGCCCATGCCCTTGGTCTTCGCAGGGAACGCCTTCACGCCAGCCATGTAGGACGCGTCCATTGCCTTCGGGTCGTGGGCCTGACTCGCCGCCGTGGCAGGACTGTGCGTGCCGCCCTGGTTGACGACCAGCGCGCTCTGCATACCCGCGTCGCGGTGACCGGGGATCGTGCAGAAGAGCGTGAGGTTGCCCTCGACCTTGCCGAGGTGGAGTGTCGCCTCCTTGCCGGGGGCGATTGAGGGTGTCTGCGGGCCCCCCCCCCCCGACGGCGAGGTCGTGGGGAATGCCATCGGTGTTCTTGACGCGCAGCGTCACGTCCGCTCCCACGTCCGCGGTCAGCGAGGTCGGTTTGATGAACAGGTCGCCAAGCTCGACATCAATCGTTCGCGCCTCCGCGGCCCTTCCGCCTGATGTGCCAGCCCCGGTCGGGCGCATGAGGGCGAGGCCGCCTACAAGCAGCGCAGCGACCGCCAGCAGCAGTCCCAGCACGGCCGTCCACTTGTATTCGTGCATCGTCATCTCCTTGCTCTGGCCACCTCGGGTGGCTGTAGACCGATCTCGCCTCGGCTAGCGTCGGCGGACGAGCCCGCAGGACGCACCGACCGATGTCCTGTTCGCTGGGTGACGTTGGTCACTCGCAGGCTCCGACCACCTAGAGCTACGCCCGCGGCTCGCCACGCACGATGAGTACGGGCGCCGAGGAGTTGCGGACGATCCGGTCGGCGACGCTGCCGAGCACGACCCGTGCGATTCCGGAACGCCCGTGGCTGGTCATAACGACGAGGGGCCGACGAGCTGACACCGCGACTTCCTCGACCGCGCGGTCGGGTGGGGCGAACAGCGAAAACCGCGTCGCGACCTCGATCCCCTGCGCCTTCAGCGAGTTGGCGGTCACGTCGAGGTACTCGCGAGCCTCAGCCTCGATCGCCTCGATGATGTCGGGGAGTTCGACGTACATACCGGCGTCCATCGACCACCAGCCGGCCGCGACGGTGCGGACGATCGTGACCGGCGCACCGAATGTCTTCGCGAGGGCCACCGCGATCGGCAGCGCGCGCTCAGCGAGCGCTGAGCCATCGAGCGGGACAATGATGTCCGTCGGAGGTCCGGACACGACCGTCCCTGCCTCCTCCGGACGCACCAGCAGGACCGGCACCTCCGCGCTGCGGGCCACCTCGTCGGCGACGCTCCCCAGGAACCACCGCTGCGGCCCCACCTGCCCGTGGGTCGCCATCGCGATTAGACCGGCGCCCTCCGTGCGAGCCATCTCCACGATGGTCGCGGCGACCGGTCCCACACGGACTGCGGTCGAGGCCGGCACGCCGTTGCGGAGCAGGCGCTCTCGGATCCCGTCGAGGTAGGCCAGTGCGGCGACACGCCGCGTCTCCGCCATTCGGGCGAGGGCCGCTTCGTACGCTGCCAGCACCGGGCTGACGGCCACGTCCTCCGGGAGCACCGCGATGAGCACGACTTCCGCGTCGAGCTGCTTCGCGAGCGTCTCGGCCAATGGGAGGGCAGTTTCGGCGTCACGCGCTGCGTCGAGCGGGACGAGGATCTTCGAGAACATTGGGGGCTCCTTGGCATCTGCTCGGTGTGTGCGCAGTCCGCAGGTCCGCACTGGGCCGAGTGTGTCCGTTAGGGGAGCCGTCCCACAGGCCCGGAAGTCCCGATCGTCCCGGGACTTCCGGTTGTCCTCGTGCGGTGCG
Source organism: Dehalococcoides mccartyi (assembly GCA_945888895.1). GTDB lineage: Bacteria > Chloroflexota > Dehalococcoidia > UBA2979 > UBA2979 > SHYQ01. Next base: position 3,796 of record CAMDAY010000031.1, read on the forward strand.
CCGCCAGTGTCGGCGCGGCTTCTTCGTGTTCCGCGCCCCCCGCGAGGCGATGCGGACGAGTTGCAACCTCACTCTCGTCCCCTCGATCGGGGGACGTTCGTCCGTGGAGAGTGCGGCGGCTCGCCGGGAGAATCTGCGTATCGTCACCGATCAGACGAGGGAGATCGTCATGTCGCTGCTCGCTGTCATTCCCGTGGTTGTCCTGCTGGTGAGCGGGGTTGCGTTCGCCCTGGTGATGGGCGTCACGTCCGAGCGCCTGGAGCGCGATCGCGAGCACCACGTGGGGATGTAGTTGCGGCGCGCTCCGGGCGCGCGCTCCTTGGGCATCGCGGGCGGACTGCTGCTGCGGGCCTACACGGCCACGATGTGAACGTTGAGTCGGGGGGGGGCGCACGCATCAGCCGGTCAGCCAGCGTCTCGCGGCGAAAGCCGAAGATGGGGCGCTGCGGCCGCACGATCAGCACCACGTGGTCAATGTGCGCCTCGACGAGCGGCGCCGCGAACTCCGCCTCGAGGCTTGCACCGGGGGGGGCGCGCGTTTGCGTTGAGGTCCATCGCCATGGTGAGGACGTGCATCATCCCCTGGGCTCGGTCAACGGCGCCGGAGAGGCCGCCACCAGCTCCCCGTCGAGCGCCTCGCGAGACGCCAGGCGCGGCGGATCGCAACATCGGCAGCGGGGATGTTGTCGAGCAGCACGGCGACGCACGCCGCGGCGTCCCAGCCCTCCGCCCGACGCTCGCGCACGTGCTCGTCGAGCTCACCACCGAGGATCGCCGCGATCATCACGGCCCCTCAGGTACAGGATCGCGAGTCCGGTCACATCGGCGATCTGCTGCGCGAGGGCGATGACGCCGGAGACGACGCCGACGAGCGCCAGCGGCAGCAGCAGTCCGGTCTACACGACCTTCAACGGGTCTTCCAGTGATTCATGTGCCTATCTTGCCTCCGCGCGCTCAACCCCCGGTCAACACCGGGGAAATGGGCGGCAGCAATCGAGACGAGCCGGGACCTGTGGCTGGAGCGGGCAGGCGTCTCGAACGGCACCGGCTGCTGAGCAGGATGATGGTCTGCTCCTCGGCGGTCGCGGCTACGCAATCGGTGGGCAAGCGAAGCGAAACGTACCCGACACGGGCCAGTCATAGATTCTTTGCGAGGGGTGGATGCGCGCGATGCGGCTCGACCGCCGCTCGACGACTGTTCGCCGCTCACACGTGTCCTGGTAGCGATCAAGGATCCTCAGATGCATCTCATGCCCGACGCCAACGCGATCGCCAAGGTTGCGGAGTCCATTGGCGCACACATAGGCCAGGAGGAGGCGGCACAGTACCGACCGTACCTCCTCGATCTTCTGCGACTTGTCGATCAGTTCATGCAGGAGCGGACGGTGACATCCCCGCCGCCGATGCTGTTCCCTGACCGCGGGCCGGGTTACCGTCCCGGACTCGCCGAGGATCCGTACCGCGCCTGGCTCTGGAAGTGTGACGTCGGTGGGACTGACGCCGGACTGCTCGCGGGGAAGCGCGTGTCGTTCAAGGACCACATCAGCGTCGCCCGGATCCCGCAGGTGTTCACTACCCAGGCGATGGAGGGGTTCATTCCCGAGGTCGACGCCACGGTCGTGACGCGCGTCCTCGCCGCGGGTGGCAACGTCGTTGGCAAGCACGTCATGAACGGGTTCGTTGGGGACTACGGATCGCCGGTGAATCCCCACAACCCGGCTCACGTGCCGGTGGATCCTCGTCAGGATCCGGTGCGGCGCTCGCGGCGGGTGAGGTGGACATCTCGTTTGGTGGCGACCAGGGCGGTTCCGTGCGGCTCCCGGCGGCCCACTGCGGCCTCGTTGGCCTGAAGCCAACGTTCGGCCTCGTCTCTCACTTCGGCGCCGGCTTCGGTGCGGAGATGACCGTGGACCACATCGGTCCCATGGCACGCCGCGTCGAGGATGTCGCGGCCGCGCTGCAGGCCGTCGCCGGCTACGACGAGTTGGACCCCCGCCAGCGGCGCGAGGTGCCCGAGTCGATCGATGTCCTGAGCGGCCTCGAGGGTGGAGTGAAGGGACTCAAGATCGGGCTCCTGCGTGAAGGATTCGCGGAGCCGATTCAGCCCGAGGTCGTCGAAGCCAACCTCGAGGCCGTGCGCGTCCTCGAGCGAGCCGGCGCCGAGGTGGTCTGGATCTCGGTCCCCGAGCACGCGCAGACCGATGGTGTGTACCAGACCCTGTCCCTCGAGGGTTCGATGGCCCTGTTCGACTCCGGGTTCTTCGGGTCGGGGTACAAGGGCTACTACCCGCAGTCCACGATCACCGCGGTGGGTCGGCTGTGGCATGACCGCACCGACCTCCTGCCGGCGCGCGGCAAGCTGAACCTGATCGCGGCGGAGTTCGTCCGGCAGACCTACCAGGGCGGTGCCTACGCGAAGGCACAGAACGCCCGAGCCGGGTTTATCGCCGCATTCGACCGCGCGCTCGAGAGCGTGGACCTGCTGGCGATGCCCACGACCCCGACGGTCGCGCCCGAAGTACAGCCCGTGGCCACCGAGCCGCGGCAACTCATCGAGGACAACCTCAGCCGGAACTGGATCGTGACGCGGATGGCGTACAACACGAAGCCCACGAACTACACCGGTCACCCGGCGCTGGCCGTGCCCTGCGGTAAGGTCGGCGGTCTGCCCACGAGCCTCCAGCTCGTCGGACGCATCTTCGAAGATGGTCTGCTCTTGCGCGCCGCCTACGCCTTCCAGCAGACGGTCGATTGGGACGCGTACACAGGGGTCGAGCCACTGAATACCGAGGCACCTGTGGGGGCGGTGCGCTGATCCAGCGCATGCCATCGCTGCGCGCCCGCGTTGCGCGGAAGCAGCTGGCCGCCAGTCTGGCGCGAAGGAGCCCGCCATTGGCGGGCTTCTTCTCTGTAGGTGGAATGGGAGGCGGATCGAACCGGCGATCTTCCGGGTGAGCTGGTGAGCACGTGCCCTACCCCCAGCTTTTCCCTGCCGGCATGGAGAGCACCTCGGCTGGGACGAATTCCTCGATGGCATCAGCGATGAGCGTGCGCTGCTCGCCGACGCGCTCCTCAAGGACACCGCGGATCCGCATGAACGGCGCGGTGCGGATGATGTCGCGGTGCGCCTCGACGAGGTCGCGATTGACGAGGACGTTTGTCATGCCGAATTCGTCTTCCAGCAGCAGAAAGATGATCTTCTTTGCCGTGAGCGGTTGCTGACGGCAGACGACGAGTCCGGCGAGGTCGACGTGCGTCTCTGCTGGCATCGTGCGGAGGTGCCGGCTGGACACGACGCCCTCGCCGAGCGCATGGCGGAGGAACTGCATCGGATGGCTGTCCGGTGACAGACGCAGTACCGCGTAGTCACCGGCCATGCGCTGGTATGCGCTGAAGTCCGCGAGGCGCACCTCGTCCTGTGCCGTGGGAAGCGCGAGGCGCAGCTGGCGGTTTTTCGGGCGGCGTAGCTCAGACTGCTCGAAGCCCCCGGCGAAGAGGCCGAGCTGCCAGATCAGCTCACGACGGTTGAGGCCGAGATCGTCGAACGCTCCGATGCGGATTAGATTGGTGACCGCCTCGGATGACAGTCCCGTCCGCTGTACGAAATCGAACAGCGAGCGGTACGGGCCACCGCGGGTGCGTTCATCCTCGGTGCGTGTCGCGCCTGCCTCGCCAACGGCCTTCACGTAGCCAAGACCGACGCGCACGACTCCGTCCGGAGCAATCGCCTCCACGGTGCATTTCGCGTTGCTCAGGTTGATGTCCGGCCGGCGGATGTCCACGCCGTGACGCTGGGCGTCTTTGGTCAGGACGTGTGGCGGGTAGAACCCCATCGGTTGCTCGTTGAGCAGCGCGCAGAGGTATTCCGGCGGAAAGTAGTGCTTGAGCCACGTCGACTGGTACGCGAGCAGTCCAAAGGCCGCGCCGTGCGACTTCGGGAAGCCGAACTCTGCGAAGCCGAGGAGGTTTTCGAACATCGTGGTGGCATCTGCCTCGGAGACATCGGGTTTCGAAGTGGCACTGTCCATGAACTGCTGGCGGTACCGCTCCATGATCTGAGCCGAGCGCCTGCGGCTCATGGCGCGGCGGAACGTCTCGGCCTCGGCGACCGTGAATCCACCCATCTGCTTCGCGACAGCGATCACTTGGTCCTGGAAGAGCACGACGCCGAGCGTCTCGTCGAGGACGTTGCGCACGCACTCCGGCATCGGGATCGGGTAATTCGGATCCTTGCGGCGTGCCTCGCGTCGGCGCACGTAGGGGTTCACCGCACCGCCGACGATCGGGCCCGGGCGCACGATCGACACCTGCACCGTGAGGTCATCGAGGCTTCGTGGCTGTGTACGCGGCAGCATCGCGATCTGCGCGCGTGATTCGATCTGAAAGACACCAACGGTGTCGCCGTTGCAGATCTCGTCGTAGATCACCGTATCGGTCATGTCGATGCGCGAGAGGTCGATCCGCTTGTCGCTGTGATGGTCGATCAGATCCACGCACTCCTCGACGACCGAGAGCATGCCGAGACCGAGGAAGTCGATCTTCACCATGCGTGCGTCGTCGATGCTGTCCTTGTCCCAGTGTGCGAGGTAGCGGTTCGGCCAACGCGCGGGCTGGCACGGCACGCAGTCGATCAGCGGCTCGGACGAGATGATCATGCCGCCTACGTGCTGCGAGAGGTGCCGGGGGAAGCCGGACAGCTGCTGTGCCATGTCGCTCAGCGTGTCCCAGGCGCGATCCTCATCGCTGACGTAAGTGGAGGTTACGTCGGCGACACCGCGCAGCCGTTCGACCTCCTCCCGCATCGCAGTCGTCCGGTCATAGGGGTTGGCGCGCTTCGCGATGCGATCGACTTCTGTCTCTGGTAACCCGAGCGCCTTGCCGATGTCGCGGACGGCGCTACGGATGTGGTACGTGGGAAAGATCGCAACGAGCGCCGCGTGCTCCTTGCCCCATTTCTGGTAGACGCGCTCGATCAACACTTCGCGAATATCGCGAGGGAAGTCGATGTCGATATCCGGCAGCGACAGCATGTTCTCGTTGAGAAACCGATCGACGCTGAGGTTGTTGAGGATCGGGTCGATGTGCGACAGACCGATCAGGTAGCACACGATTGATGCAACCGATGAGCCGCGACCGCGGCCGGGGGGCAGCTCTGTGACGCTGCGCGCGCGACTGGGACCACGTACCTCGATGGCCACCTCGGTCGCGAGCTTCATGACCTCGTGGTAGACGAGGAAGAAGCCGGCCAGGCCGTTCATCTCGATGAGCTTCAACTCCTTGTCGAGGCGTTCGATGGCTTCGGGGCGGCGAGGATGCATCGCGTACTTGCGGTCAAGTCGGTCCGTGCAGAGAACACGCAGTTCCTCGATCGGCGAACGACCGTCTCTCGTGTCCGTCTCCGGGAGCGAATAGCCGAGGTCTTCAGTCAGGTCGAAGGTGCAGCGGCGCGCGATGCGCACCGAGTTCGCGGCTGCCTCCGGGTGGTACACGGCGAATCGCCGTGCCTGTTCCTCAGGCGAACGCAGATAGAACTCTGCGTTGGGGCGCCGCTCGCGATGCGATTCGTCGAGGGTCTTGCGGTGCTTGATCGCCACAAGCACGTCCTGGAGGCGATGCCGGTCCGGCTCGTGGTAGTGGACGTCGCCCGTGCCGACCACTTCGACACCGATGCGTGCCGCGAGGTCGACGAGCGCGCGGTTCCGCGGCCCGTCGCCGTAGACGAGGTTGTCCTGCAGCTCGACGAAGACCTGTCCTTGACCGAACCACTCCACCCAGCGTCGGAGTGCGCGTTCCGCATCGACGGCACGCGCATCCTGTACCAATCGAGGCACGAGGCCTTCTCGGCATCCGGTCAGAAGGATGAGCCCTCCGGCGTGCGCTGCAAGGACATCGACCGGCACGACCGGGTCGAGGCGGCGTGTTTCACGATCCTCCTGCTCGTCCTCAAGCAAACCAAAGGCAATGCTCGAGAGTCGGCAGAGGTGCGAATAGCCCTCGCGGGTCTCAGCGAGCAGCGTAACGTGGTGCCTCGTTCCGCTCGGCTCCTGCACGGTCAGCTCGAGGCCGGTGATCGGACGGAACCGAACCTCGACATCCTGGTCCCCCTCCTTGTAGATCACCCCTTCCTTCGCAGAGCGTGCGAACTCCATTGCCCCGTACATGCCTTCGTGGTCGGTCAGCGCGAGGGCGCGGTGCCCCTGCTGTGCAGCGGTCAACAGCAACTCGTCGATACTCGACGCGCCTTCGCGGAGCGAATAGTTGGAGTGCATGTGCAACTCGACGTACGGAATATCGTCGAGCACGGACAGTGGCACAGACGCTGTGGGATCGCGACGCGCCATCGACCGCGGCGTATCCGCCTCGACCGCATCGTTGATCGCGCGGCGGCGGGCCTCGAACGCCTCCCATGAGTACTCGACGCGGACGCGGCTCATCAAGGAGCCTCGCTCCCGTTGTCGGAGATGTGGGGCGCCGAGTACGGCTGCTCGAACCAGACTCCCGTCGCATCGTCGCGGAACATCGTGAGCGGACGACCACCATCCAGCGTGACACGGTAGTAGGTGCGCGCCTGTGCCCCGGCCCGCCACCACGCCTCAGTCACGCGCCACACATCCTCGATGCGCTCGATCTGCGAGCGGATGCCCGACCGCCCACGGATGGGCGCGCGCGTCACAGCAGTCGGACGTGCATCCGCATCAGCCTCGACGTGCAGCATCCTCGGCAGACCGATTGCACGAAGCGCCGCCGTGCCCTTGGCGCGATTCGTGGCCGTCACGGGTCGTACTCCAGGAGGGCACGCCGGTGCTCGGGCAGCCGATGCCACGGCTCCACCTCCACGACGCGTGCGACGGGCGACTCCCCGAATCGCACTTTGAGGTGCCGCACCATCTCGTCGAGTTGCTCACGCCGTCTGGTCTGCTCCACGAAGAGGCTGTGCTGCCGGCCGCTCTCCTCGGTGAGGCCACCGAGTTCCAGAGTGATCACGGTGAAGGGGCCGGGGAACTCCGCGTACTCCACCAGCGAACGCAGCAGCGTCCACAGGCGACCTCGATCGCCCAGCGGCTCGCGCAGCACCTGCTCGCGTTCCCACAGCGCGCCCCGCTCCGTCTCCGCACGTAGCCGCAGTGAGCGCACGAAGCGATGCCGCGCACGAGGATGCCGCAACGCCCGTCCGAGCATCTGCTCGATCGCGTACAGCACTGACTCGCGGCTGATGAACGGTGGCTCGGCCTGGACGTGCTCGACGACACGCTCCCGCTCCCACGGTCGAGGGCGCACCGGCACGGGATCCTCGCCACGCGCCGCCAGCCATGCGACGCCGCCCGGAAACCCGAACTGGGCTTCGACGGCCGACCGAGGCAACGCGGTGAATGCACCGAGCGTGTCGATTCCGAGCATCCGCAGCCGTTCGATGGCCACGATCCCCAGTGGCAGTCGTGATACCGGTTCGAGCGCGAGGAAGTCGCTTGCCTCCGCCGGTACGACGAGGATGCCCTTCCCCGGCTCCGCACGCAGTGCAGCCATGTGCGCCGTGAAGCGTGCCTCGGCGACGCCGAGTTGCGGCTCCAGCCGATCGGGTAGCGCCGCGAACACCGCGGTCCGGAAATCTCCGAAGCGGGGGTACAGCCCTTCCGTCCCGCGCAGATCGGCGAAGACGAGACCCTGTTCGGCCTCTTCCACCAGTGGGCTGGCAGTCGCCATCGCATCGATCAGGGCGTCGGCATAGTGCGCGATGAGCGCCGGGCGCGGCTCCAGCACAATGAGCTGGGGGCACAGCCCGACGGCGTCGAGCAGGGTCATCCCCACCCGGACGCCTCGCAGCCGGGCCTCGGGGGTCAGGTCGGCCACGCGCGTATGAGCCTCGTCGCTCAGCGCGACGGGGCTGCCGAAGAGCCCCGGCCGCTCCACCAATTCGCACTGAAAGGCGAGCGAGGGGATGGCCAGACAGGCAATACGCGAGATGGGTTCTGAAGACATGTGATGCCCCCGCCAAGAGGCGGAGGCCAGTGTATCAGAACATCAGTTCTCTATGCTGTTCGTATGCCGCGATGTCCTGCCAGTGTGTTGCAAGGCGCGAGTGATACAGGGCGCGGCCATGAATATGCCGCCGGCCGTCCCGTTACGGTCGCAGCAGGATCAACTCCCGCACCGTCGTTACCAGCACCGCGTCCGGCTCCACGGCCAAGTGCGTCAGCGCGTCCGGCGCCACCTCGTGCCGTGCAACTTCCTCGCCGGTCTTGGGGTCAAGGAGCACCAGCGCGCGGCCGGAGGCGAAGAGGAGCCCCGCTGGCGTGCTGAGCGGCGGTGAGTCGATCAGGCCCAGGTTGCGCTTCCATTGCAGCTGCCCATCGGCGAGGGTGTGCGCGCGCATCTCGCCGCGCGGGAACGAGATGAAGACGCGCTCCGCATCGAAGCTCAGCGGGTGTGGGTCGGGCCATGCGATGCCCTGGAAGCGCTCCGCGGGCGGTACCTGGGTGTTGAACACGACCCATCGGTGCTCTGGGAGCGGCACCGCGGGCGCCATGCCTGCAACGTAGAGCGTCCACCACAGGGTTCGCAGCGGCTCCCACCACGGGCGCTCGGTCTGCTCGTCCACGGCCACCAGTGTCCGCGACGTGAGGTTGAACGTGGCGCCCTGGTGCGCCGCGACGCCCATCGCGGAAAGCGCGTCCAGGACGTACGTCTGTGCCCCGGTACGCCGGTCGTACACCAGAAAGCGCTCCCGCGTTGCGGCCGCGATGCCCTCGGCGGTCGCCGCGAGCGGCGGGACAGCGCCCTTGTGCGCGTCACCCGACCAGAGCACCGCGCCGTTGCTCGCGTCGAGGGCAACCAGTTCACGCCCCGCGACGACGAACATCGCCCCGTCGGCGACGACTGGGCGAGCCTCCACCCATTCGCTGAGCTGCGTCGACCAGCGCGCGCGTCCCGTGGTGGCATCCACCGATACCGCGCGTCCGTCGCGCTGGCCCCAGTAGAGGGCGTCGCCGGCGATGACCGGGCTGTGGTTCACCTGCCCGGGCACGGGCACGCTCCACAGCTCCCGGCCGTCCGCGCGCGACAGCGCGACGACGCGCGCCTCTTTCAGCGGCACGTATACGCGTTTCTCGTCCATCACGGGCGAGGCAGACAGGGCGCCCGGCAGGGGCACGCGCCACGCGGCGGGCGCGTCGAGGCGCGGGTTGATGCCGGTCGTGCGGTCGTTGCGCGCGACGGCGGGTGCGGACTTGATCGCGGCGTTGTCGGGCAGCGACGGCCGCCCGAGCGTCTGCTGGTACACCACGAACGCCGCGACCGCGACGACGAGCGCGAGCACGCCCTTGCCGAGACGGCCGAGGCGCCACGTCCGGCGCGGTGTCGCGGTCCCGGCAGTGCCTGCCTCGGACGCATTGCTCAGGTCGGTGAAGCACAGTCGGCACATCGCGTCGCCGGGCTCGCCGACGTGTCGGCAGCGCGGACAGATCCGTGCCGACAGCGGGGCGACCGGCGTCTGTCGTGCCTCGTCGCCTGTACCGCTCACGCGCCCCTCGGTTCTCGGTGCAGCACGGTCGCGCCGCGGGCCGAGGGTACCGCCCCGCGCCGTCTTGCGCTCGATGGGGTGATCAATCGCCGGGACGGCGATGCTCCGTAACTCCAACGCGTTCGCACGACGAGGGACAGGCGGCCGCTCCCGGGTTGGCTATCTCGAATCGTGCGGAATCGGCAACGCCAACATGACTGCGCCGAAACCGAAGCCTGCGATCTCCGCGAGGAGGACGAAGGGCCATGGTGACAGGCCGGTGAACAGATAGAAGCACACGGCGATCACCGTCCCGAGCAGGGTCATCGAGATCGCGGCTACGACGAACTCGCGGAGGAGCGGCGGCAAGCGCGACACCGTGGGGCCCTCCGCGTGCGACTACTTCGTACCGAAGCGCCTCGATCGGTGGCAGCCGTGCGGCACGCGCAGCCGGGTAGAACCCGAAGAAGATCCCGATGCTCACGGACACAAGCATGGACATCGGCATTGCATTGCTCGTGACGGTCGCATGGATGATCGATCCGGCGACCACGCGTCCGTCCACCAGCAACGATGGGCCGATGCCCAGCGCCACTCCCCGCAGGCTCGCGGGTCCGCTCGAACACGGACACAGAGTTCTGGCGCGACGCTGGATACGAGCGTGCGCCATGGAGTGTCGGGCTTGCCTTTATCGTGTCCGCGCTCATCGGTGTGCTGAGCAGGCTCGATCCCGCGTGGCGCGCGAGCCGCCTCGATCCGATCACCGCTCTACGGGCTGACTAGGTCGAGCGACGGTCCTAGCGGCGCGCTAGAGTGCCTCGGCGATCGCCTTGCCGAGGTCGCTCGTGGTGGCGGTACCGCCGATGTCGGGTGTGCGCGGTGCGCCGCTCTTCGGGTCGAGCACCGTCTCGATCGCCTTCACCACAGCGTC
>CAMDAY010000032.1 GCA_945888895.1 Dehalococcoides mccartyi
AGCGCGCCTCCATGAATCGTGCGAGTGCGGGATGTGCGGTCGTCGTCATGGCCGCAGTCTCCTCGGCTCGTATTTCGTGGGCATGTCACGGCTGTTGCAGCCGTGACATGCCCACGGGTATTCGCTAAACGGCGTCTCGACCGCGCTCACCGGTGCGGATGCGGATGACATCCTCCACCGGGAGGACGGCAATCTTGCCGTCGCCGATGGAGCCCGTGCGGGCGGTGGTCTCGATGCTCGAGATCACCGCGGGCGCGAGAGAATCGTCCACCAGCACTTCGATGCGCACCTTCGGCACCATGTCGACGTCGTACTCGGCGCCGCGGTACGTCTCGGTGTGCCCGGCCTGGCGGCCGAAGCCCTGCACGTTGCTGGCGGATAGTCCGGTAACCCCGGTCTCCTTCAGCGCGTCCCGGACCTCGTCCAGCTTGAACGGGGCGATGTAAGCAATGATGAGCTTCATCTCGTGCAGTCTCCTATTCGGCCATCTGGTAGGCCTGCTCCTCGTGGAGCGCGATGTCGAGGCCCTCGCGTTCGCCGGTCTCGCTGGCGCGGATGCCGATGAGCATGTCCAGCACCTTCGCGATGACGTAACTGAGGACGAACGAGTAGGCGAAGGCAATCACGACCGAGATCGCCTGCGCGGTCAGCTGCGACATGCCGCCCGTGGCGAGCTCGTTGACCGCGGGGTCAGCCAGCACGCCCAGCAGCAGCGCACCAAGGATCCCGCCGACGAGGTGCACCGCGATGACGTCCAGGGAGTCATCGAACTTGAACATCGTCTTCAGGCGCAGCGCCATGAAGCAGATCACGCCGGCCGCGATGCCGATGATGATCGCGCCCATGAAGTTCACGAACCCGGCCGCGGGGGTGATGGCAACGAGGCCAGCCACCGCGCCCGAGACGAAGCCGAGGGTGGTGGGCTTACCGCCCGACACCGACTCCGCAACGATCCAGGCCGTCGCGGCAACCGCCGCGGCGATGTGCGTGGTCATGAACGCCTGGGCCGCAAGGCCGTTGGCGCCCAGCGCGGAACCCGCGTTGAAGCCGAACCAGCCGAACCACAGGATGCCGGCGCCGAGGATCGTCAGCGGCAGGTTGTGGGGACGAATGACCGAGTTGCCCCAGCCGATGCGGGGACCGAGCACGAACACCAGCGCGAGGGCCGCGGCGCCGGCGTTGATGTGCACGACGAGGCCACCGGCGAAGTCGACCGCCTTGACCTGCGTGGCGATGAAGCCACCGCCCCAGACCCAGTGGGCCATGGGCGCGTACACGATGACCGACCAGATGGCGACGAAGGCCACCCAGGCCGAGAACTTCATGCGCTCCGCCACCGCACCGGCGATCAGCGCCGGCGTGATGATGGCGAACATCATCTGGAAGCCAAGGAACAGCGAGTCCGGAATCGAGTACCCGAAGATCTCGTTCCCCAGCCCCACGCCACGGAACCCGACGAGTCCGAGGTTACCGACCAGGCCGGACACCTCGTTGCCGGAGAACGCGAGGGAAGCGGCGACGACGACCCAGAGGATCGTCACCACGCCCATCGCCACGTAGTTCATCATCAGCATGGCAAGCATGTTCTTCGCGCGGACCATACCGCCGTAGAACAGTGCCAGGCCGGGCGTCATGAACAGGACCAGCGCAGAGCTGATCAAGATCCATGACGTGTCGGCACCGTTGACCTCCAAGGTTCGCTCCCGTCATCGTCGCGTCGCCGCGTGTGCGTCCGCTTGCGCGGCCGCCCTGTCTCGTGTTGAGCGTCACAATGTCGTTTTGATGTGTCTCATGCGTGTCGTGATTGTTTCCGTCATATTTCTTTCGCTCCGGTCTCAGCGGACCGGTCTCAAGGCCGCCTGTGCCACCCGGATTCGCCCGGCCGAGGAGGTAGCGGATACAATTCTGCCACCTCCCCAGGGTGATCCCACGTTCCCGACGCCGGACGGAGCCCTCCGCCATCGCTGCTCGACGTTCCCCCGGCCTCGAATCGGTTGCCCGAGGTGCCCGGGAGGGCCGTGCATCTTCGAAGGGGGCCTCGCCGAACGGGGCATCCTCCAGCGGGGCGCGGCCGTTCCTCAAGTGGGCCGGCGGCAAGACTCAGCTGGTTCCGGAGTTGGTCGCCCGCGCTCCGAGACATATCGACACCTACTACGAGCCGTTCATCGGCGGCGGGGCGATGTTCTTCGCGCTCGCCGGTGACCCGGAGCTGGCCCCGAAGCGCGCCGTCCTGAACGACGCCAACCCCGACCTCGTGACCGTGTACCAGGTCGTCCGTGACGACGTGGAGAAGTTGATCGCGCGCCTCCAGGCGACCAGTACGCCGTACCTCGCGGCCGGGGCGGAGGAGCGCGCTGAGTTCTACTACGCCCAGCGCGCGCGGACGCCCGACGACCGCGTGGACACGGCGGCACGGTTCATCTTCCTGAACAAGACCTGCTTCAACGGCCTGTACCGGGTAAACCGCCGTGGCGAGTTCAACGTTCCCCACGGCCGCTACCTCGCGCCGCGCATCCTCGACGAGCCGGTGCTGCGCGCCGCCTCGGCGGCACTGCGTGGCGTCGAGATCATGAACGGCGACTTCGGTACGGTGACGGACGCGGCCAAGCCGGGCGACTTCGTCTACTTCGACCCGCCGTTCGAGCCACTGTCGAAGACCTCCTCGTTCACGGGTTACACGGAGGGCGCGTTCGACCGGCACGAGCAGGTGCGCCTCAAGTGGCTCTTCGACGACCTTACAGAGCGCGGCGTGGCGGCGATGCTGTCCAATTCACGGGCGGAGTGGCTGGTCGGGGTGTACGAGGGCGAGCGCGCGCGGCTGATCGACGGCAGTGCTGACCGCAGGCCGGGCTATCACGTGGAGCGGACGCCCGCGCGGCGCGCGATCAACTCGCGCGGCGACCGCCGTGGTGCGATCGACGAGTTGATCGTGACGAACTACACGCCCGAACTGTCGAGGGGCCGGCTGGAGTCAGCGGCATCCTCGTCGCTGTCGTCCCCATCCTCGTCCGGCTCGTCATCCTCGACGCGCACGTCAGGGACGAAGGCGAAGCGCGGCACCGGCAAGACGAAGTAGAGCCGCAGCCAGTTCTCGAGGTCGGCGAGCTCGACGGCCTTGCCGCTCGACAGCAAGAACGCACGCATGTTCGCGCTGAAGCCTGGGCCGTAGAAGCAGACCATCCCGGGGATCGGCCAGGCGCGGATGTCTTCGATCGTGCTGGGAATCTTCTCCTCGGCACTGCCCGCGCTCTTCTGGTACTTGGCCTCGAGGCCCAGCGAGCGTCGCTGCACGCGGTCGGTGATCACGACATCGATGCGGCGACGCGCGCCCCAGATGCGGCGGCCGACGTACACCTCGGTCTCCACGTCGAGGCCGAGCGACCGCGCGATGTCGACGCAGGCGAGCGTGAGTCCCTGCCACGAGGTCGGCTCGAAGAAGTGTCCCTGCGAGCTGGTGACCGGACGCCGCGGTGGTGTCACGCAGGCCTCGTCATGCCTCGAGCGGGGCGACGCCGACCGAGGCGGCCGCATCCGCGATCTGCTTCCACGTCTCGTCGTCCAGCGGGATGCCCTGCGTGAGCCGGTCGGCCATCGTGCGACGCTCCGGCTCGCCCGCGACGAGGATCTCCGAGGTGCCCGGCGCGTACGGCGGTTCCTTCACGAAGCCGACGAGCGCGGTGATCATCGAGACGAACACGTCCGCCTCGACGAACCGCGTGGGGTCAAGGGCCATCATGAAGACGCCGTTGGAGCCGCGCTGGCCTTCGACGGAGGTGCCCGCGCCGGACAGGATGCCGGAGAGTGCCTCCATCGCTACGTTCAGGCCGAAGCCCTTGTGGCCGCCGGTGTCGCCGCCGACGGGGAGCAACGCGCCCTGCTTCGGGTTCGCGCCGGTGCCGTAGAAGTCGTGCGGCTCGGTCGTCGGGTGACCGTCGCCATCGATGATCAACTGGGGCTTGAGCTGCGTGCCGCGGTTCACCGCGACGCGCACCTTGCCCTCCGCGATCACCGAGGTCGCCATGTCGAGGACGAACGGCTCGCCCGGCGTCGGGCCAGGCATCGCGATCATGATCGGACTGGTGCCGAGACGGCGGTGCGCGCCGCCGTGCGCGGCGGTGAGCCTCGTGCCCGGCGAGTTCACGCCGCCGAAGGCGATCATGCCGGCTGCGACGATCTGCTCGCCGTACGCGCCGACGCGACCGATGTGTCCGCTGTTGCACGCCGACACCCAGCCGATGCCCGTCTCGCGCGCCTTCGCGATCGCCAGGTTCGTGGCGTGGTACGCGGCGATCTGCCCGTAGTTCCACCCGCCGTCGAGCAGCGCCGTCGAGGCGGACTCCCGCACGATGCTCGAGGCCGCGCCGGGCTTGAGCGTCCCTGCCGCGGCAAGCGTGACGTAGCCCGGCGTGCGGATCACGCCGTGCGAGTCGTGGCCACGCAGGTTCGCGCCGACGAGGTGCTCCGCGATGCGCGCGGCCTCCTCGGTCGGCGACCCGGTACCCTCGAAGATGCGGGCGATGTAGTCCGTGAGCGCGGCGGCGGAGACTAGGGGCATCTCGCTAGGCCTCGACGATCGTCGGCTGGACGCCAGTGTCACCTCGCACGGTGGCGAGGTCGGCGGCGACCTTGGCGCGCATGGCGTTCATGTCGGAGCCCATGGTCACCATCTGAAAGCCGGCCTTCAGCCACTTGGTGGTGAACTCGAGGCCCCCGGTGTGCATGCCGGGCGCGACGTTGTGGCGCTTGCACGCCTCGTACAGCTCCATGCACACCTGCTGGTGACGCTCGTCGCGGTTGTCGCCGGTCGGCGTCATGTCGAGCGCGTACGCGAGGTCGCTCGGGCCGATGTAGGCGCAGTCCACGCCGGGCACGGAGAGGATCTCGTCGATGTTCGCGATGCCCTCCTTCGTTTCGATCATCACGATGACGGCGATCTCGTCGTTGGCTTCGTCCTGGTAGTTGGCGCCCGCATAGAACGTCGCACGGTTCGGGCCGGAGGAGCGACCGCCGGCCGGCGGGTACTTCGCGGCCCACACGGCGCGCTCGGCCTCCTCGCGGTTGTTCACCAGCGGCACGACGATGCCGAGGGCGCCGGCGTCGAGCACCTTCATGATCGCCATCGGGTCGTTCCACCCGACACGCACGAAGGGGATCGTGTCGGTCGTCGAGATCGCGGTCATCATCGCGACCGCGTCCTTGTAGTCGATCATTCCGTGCTGCATGTCGATGCAGAGCCAGTCGTAGCCAGACTGCGCCATCGCCTCGGCGGTGTAGCTGCTGGGGATCGCGAGCCACGCGCCCACGGTCTGCTTGCCGGCGCGCCACGCGCGCAGTGCGGTGTTCGGTCGCATGTCGGAGTCCTCCAGTGCTGTGCCGGTACGCTGCCACCGCGGGGGCGGATGCGGCGCGAGCATACACCGGCGCGCCCGACGGCCGCCCTCGCCCCACTGCGCCCGTTGAGGCCCGACGATGCCTCGTGCGGGCAGCCGGGAGTAAGATCGGGGCTCCCCAACTGCACGAGAGGCACGCGATGAACGAGCGACTCCTAGGACGCATCGAAGCGCGCGTGGCACCCGGCCACGAGTGCACACCGTACACCGGCGGCTGCCACATGCCGCATTACTGGCACAACCACTCCGTGCCCCGCTACCTCGAGCAGTGGCCGGAGCCGACGGCGGCCCGCACGCTCGCGGACGAGATCCGCGAGGAGCGCGACTGGGCGCAGGGCGAGTAACGCGGCGCGCGATCGCGTGGCACGCCCGGAGGAGACACGGATGACGACCTACTACGACACCCTCGACACGCCGGTCGGCCTGCTGTTCCTCGCGGGCACGGAGCACGGCGTGTCGCACGTCGGCTTCATGGACGGCGAGGGCGACCTGCTGGCCAATGTGACGCGCCTGGAGTTCGAGACCGGCGAGACGCCGGTGCGCGGCGGCCCTGAGTGCCACGAGCTGCGGCGCCAGCTGACCGAGTACTTTGCCAGCAAGCGTCGTGACTTCGAGCTCCCGCTCGCGCCCACGGGGACCGACTGGCAGCGCAAGGTCTGGCACGCACTCAGCCGCATCCCGCACGGCGAGACGGTGTCGTACGGCACGATCGCGACGCGCCTCGGTCGCCCGAGCGCGTCGAGGGCGGTCGGCGCGGCGAACGGACGCAACCCGATCGCCATCGTCGTGCCGTGCCACCGCGTGGTCGGCTCGGACGGGACGCTCACCGGCTACGCCGGGGGCATGCACCGCAAGCAGTGGCTGCTCGCTCACGAGGGCGTCCGCCTCGCCCTCGAACCGAACGCGCTCGCGGTCTAGCTTCGCGGCGGTACGAACACGAAAGCGCCCGGCTCGATCACGAGCCGGGCGCCTTGCTGTCTAGCCTCGAATGGCGCGAACGCTACGCGGCCACCGGCGCGGAGGCCGGAGCGTCGCCGTATGCGTTCGGGCCCTGGCTAGGCTGGATCAGCAGGTAGATCATGTAGATCCAACCAAGGATCGGGATCAGCCACGCGAGCTGAAGCCACCCGGACTTCCCGATGTCGTGCAGACGGCGCGCACCGACCGAGAGGTTCGGCACGATCGTCGCCAGCGAGAACAGGTAGCCGAGGTACGTCAGCGACGGCATCATCCCCGACAAGGCTTGGATGACGATCCCGACGACGAACGTGAACAGCACCCAGTACCAGAACTCTGATCGGCCAGCCCGCCCGGTGAACCCGGCGTACTGGTTGATGACTGACCGGACTGCATCGCTGAAACCCATGGGACCCTCCTGCGGTGAAACGCCCCGTCGCGCGGGAGAATATCACGTCCCGAATCGGTTATGTCGAAGCGTTTCCCACCACCCCGAGCGGTGCGACGATGGACGCATGAACACGACCACGCTGCGCGCCGTCGACCGCTGGTTTCGCTTCGCCGGGATCGCCGCGCTGCTCGCGTTGCTTGTCACGTTCGGCATGCTCTTCGCGGGCGCCGAGGGGTGGCGAAGGCCGTTTGTGGCGGCGCACCTCGCCGGGTTCGCGGCGCTGCTGCCACTGGGCGTGGCGCTGATCGTGTACGCCTACCGCGAGGCGGGCGGCCTCGGCGCGATGGTCGCGCGGCATCCGCTCGTCGCGGGCGCGCTCGTCGTCGTGGCGGTTACGGTGACCGTGTCGCTGATGGAGTTCAGCGGCAACCGCGAGGTGCGACGCATCGCCAACTTCACGACGGTCGGCATCGCCCTGCTATTGGTCGCGCACTACCTGCGCTGGTTCCCGCGCCACATCGGGCGCGCGTAGCAACCCTCGACCGCGCGAGGGACTACGAGGCCCACTCCTCCGCGGGCTCGACAGAGAAGCGCGAGATCACCGCGGGCGACACCATTGCCTGCAGCGCCAGCGGTGGGTACGGGTACAGGTCGCTCGCACGCATCCGCTGCCCGATCGCCACGACGACCTCGAGGTGCTCGCGCGTGAGGTCGGCAGGCGATTGCAGGCCCAGCGAACGCGTCACGACCATCAGGTCCTCGTTCACGGCCATCGCGTAGTTCGCGACGCGCGACCGCTTGTCCTGCGGGACGAGGCCACGCTGCCGCCACGCGCTCTGCGTCGCAACGCCGGTGGGGCACTCGTTGGTGTGGCAACGCAGCGCCTGGATGCACCCGATCGAGAACAGGAAGCCTCGACCGATGTTCACCATGTCGGCGCCGAGGGCCAGCGTGAACGCCGCCTCGGCTCCGGTGACGATGCGCCCCGCGCCGATGATCGAGACGCGGTCGCGCACACCCCAGCGGCGATACGCATCGTCGACGACGACGATGGCGTCCTGCAGGGGCAGGCCCATGTGGTCGGTCAGGGACATCGGCGCGGCGCCCGTGCCACCCTCGGCGCCGTCGACCGAGACGTAGTCAGGGCCGCGGCCCTCCTCGGCGAGCGTCCGCGCGAGGTCGTTCGCGAACGCCGCGTCACCGACCACGATCTTGACGCCGACGGGACAGGGCACGGTCGCCTTCACCCGCTCGACGAAGTCGATGAGCTCCGGCAGCGAGGAGAAGTCGCTGAAGCGATTCGGGGAGAGCGAAGCCTCCCCGACCGGGATGCCTCGGATGGCGGCGATCTCGGGCGTCACCTTCGCGCCGGGGAGGATGCCGCCCTTGCCGGGCTTCGCGCCCTAACTCAACTTGATCTCGATCGCCGCGATCTGCGGATCGTTGCCGATCGCGCGCAGGCGATCCCAGTCGAGGTCCCCGGCCGGCGTGCGGACACCGTACTTCGCCGGACCGATCTGGAAGATCACCGCGCCGCCGCCGGACAGGTGGTGCGGCGACAGGCCGCCCTCGCCGGTGTTGATCGCAATGCCCGCCTCGCCCGCGCCCAGTGCCAGCGCACGTACGGCGGCCTCGGACAGTGCGCCGAACGACATCGGCGCGATGCCGATGCGGGACTGCGTGACGAACGGTCGAGTGCGATGCGGGCCGACGACATGCGGACGCGCGTCGTGTGGCGCCTCGGAGTGGAGCATTGCGAACGCCGCGGGGAGGAAGTGGTACGAGCCGGGCTGGCCTAGATCTTGCTGGCTGCCGAAGCCGACCGCCGCATCGATGCCCTTCGCTGCGCGATACGCCCATGACCGCTGCGCACGATGGTACGGCCGCTCCGCGAGGTCGCTGGTGACGATGTACTGCCGGAGCTCCGGCCCGACCTTCTCCAGGAGGTACCGGAGTCGGCCAATCACCGGGTAGACGCGAAGAATCGCATGCTTGGTCTGGACCACGTCCCAGATCGCGGAGGCGACCAGCACGCCGAGGATCCCCAGCACGACGAGCAGCAACGTAGGCATCCCGGCCACCTCCTCGGGATCCGTCCCGATGCGCTAACAATCGGCAGATCGGATTCTCGCGCGCAGGTGTTTGGGTTGGGTTACGGGCTGCGGGGAGTGAGAGCGGAAGCCCTCACCCCCCGCCCTCTCCCACTGCGTGGGCGAGGGGGCCGGAGCGGCCCTCACCCCACCCCTCTCTCCAAACGGAGAGAGAGGGGGCCGGAATCAGATCAGAACCCTCGCCCACGCAGTGGGAGAGGGCAGGGTGAGGGCTCTGCTTCTCACGCCTCGCGCAGCCACCCGTCGATGATCGGGACGAGCTCTTCGAGGCGCTCGATCGTGTCGTCTGGGCGCACGTCGTAGGTCGACACCCTCGAGTTCACGCGGTGGACGGCGCGCATGCCGGCGCGTTGCGCCCCGAACACGTCGTCGAACAGGCGGTCGCCGACGAAGACGGCGCGTGCGGCCTCGGTCACCCCGACGGCATCGAGGGCGTGGCGGAACGCCTCGGGGTGCGGCTTCATGTACGTCATCTCGCTCGTGTAGGCGCGGGCGTCGATGAGGTCGACGAGGCCGTCGCGCTCGAGGAAGTGCTCGTGGTAAGCGGGCGGCCAGTGCGTGTTGGAGAGCAGGCCGATGCGCAGGCCGCGCGCGCGTAGCGCGGTGAGCACCTCGACCGCCTGCCGGTCGTGGACGATGTGCGGCGTCCACGTGTCGAGGTAGTGCGTCCCGGCTTCCTCGAGCACCGCGGCAGTCACGTCGGCGCCCAGTTCGCGAGTGGCCTCCCCGAGCAGGTCGGAAAGCGAGGCGGCGCGGGCGTCGGTGGTCGTACGCGCCCACATGCGCTCCTCGACCGCGGTCAGGCGCGCCAGTATCTCAGCCTCCGGGATGTCGATGTGGTCCGCGAGGTGATGCGCGGCGATGCGCCACATGTCGATGAGCTCGATCGCGGCGTAGTCCGCTAGCGTCCCGCCCCAGTCGAAGATCACCGCCTCGATCCGCTGTCTCGCCACGCGCCACTCCGCTCGTCACGCCGCTCGTCACGCCGCTCGTGACTGCCTGCATCTACGATGCTAGCGCCGCGAGGAGGCACGCGATGCCCAACATCCATACGCCCGCCGCGACCGGCATCCTCCTCGCCGGCGGACGATCGCGCCGCATGGGACACGACAAGGCGTCGATGATCCTCGACGGCCAGTCGCTGCTGCAGCGCGCCGCGACAGCGCTGTCTGCTGTCGTCGAGGAGATCGTGATCGTGGGTGCGCCCGGTGCCGTGCTGCCCGCGGTCAATGCCCCCTGCCCCCTCGTCCATGTCGAAGACCCCGTCGAGGGCGAAGGCCCGCTCGTCGGCATCGCGCGTGGCCTCGAAGCAGCCCGCGCGCCGCTGGCGGTGGTCGTGGGCGTCGACCTGCCGTTCCTGCAACCGGCGCTGCTGCGGCTGCTCCTCGAGCGCCTGAGCGCGGGGATCGAGTCCGGTGTGCGCTGGGTGCTGCCGATCGCGGACGAGCGTGCACAGCCGCTGTGCTCGGCGATGGCGCGTGACGCGCTGACCATCCTGCGGGCGCGCATCGAAGCAGGGGATCGCGCGCCGATGGCCGTCGCCGACGTGCTGCACGCCACTCGGCTCGCGGAGGAGGATTGGCGCGCCGCCGACCCGGATGGGCTGTCGTTCCTCGATGTGGACACGCCAGAAGACGTGGCGGCGGCGCTGGCGTGGTTGGGGCGCGGTGAGTGAGCATCGGCTAGCATCGACGGGTGAGTGCGCTGCAACTGACCTCTGACCAGTGGACCGAGACGCTGATCGCGATCGCCATCCTCGGCATCGCGATCCTCGTGGCGCTCGTGGTGCCTCGACTGATCGCGGCGCTGCTCCGGCGCTGCATCGGCACGAGCGGGGCGACCGACCTCGCGGTACGGACGCTGCACGGGCCGCTGGGCGTGCTCATCGTCGTGCAGACGTTCTTCGTGGTGCTCCGCCGGCTGTCGTACCTGCACAACGGCTGGCACATGGTCGACCGTGCGTGGATCGCGTTCACGATCATCGTGGTCGTCTATGGTCTGCAGCGGCTGATCGTGCCGCTCACCCAGTGGTACGCGAACCGTTCCGTGGCAACCCGCGCGAAGCTGCACTCGCTCCCGCCGTTGCAGCGCGCGCTGCGGGGCGTGATCTGGGTCGCGGGGTTCTTGATGGTCCTCGCGACGCTGGGCATCGAGATCAGCCCGCTACTCGCGGGCCTCGGGCTGGGCGGCCTCGCCGTGGCGCTCGCGCTGCAGCCGATGCTCGCGAACATCTTCGCGTCGTCGTTCCTGCTCTCAGACCAGTCGATCCGCATCGGCGACGCGATCCAGGTGCAGGGCGGCCCGTCCGGCACGATCGAGGACATCGGCTGGCGCGCCACGCGCATCCGCTCCGCCGACAACAACATCGTGCTCGTGCCCAACTCCGTGCTCGCGCAGGCGACGATGACCAACTTCGACTCCACCACGCCGGAGACGGACGTGCTGCTGGTGCTCCACGTCTCGACCGCGGAGGACCTGGTGGCGGTGCAGGACGCGTGCCTCGACGAGATGTCGAGGATGTGCGACGAGGAGAGCGAGTTGGTCGCGGGCGGTGGCAGCATCGCCTTCCGCTATCAGGGCGTCGAGGCGGGCAAGGCCGAGATACAGCTCCGCGTGCGGGCCACCTCGTGGCGCGACGCCGCCGACGTGCGGCACCGGATGATCCTGCGCATCCACAGCCGACTGCTGTCGGAGGGCGTGACGCTGGCCTAGTTGCGGGGCATTGCCGTCGCGACCGGCGTCGCCGTCGCGGTCTGTGTGGGTGCTCCGGTCGATGCGGGCGTCCGCGTGCTGGTCGGCGTCGAGGTCGACACGTTGGCGCTCGTCGTCGTCATACCCGTGGCGGTAGCAGTCGGCGTGCCCACGGAGGCACCCGGGGCGGCGCTCAACAGCTGGCGCAGCCGCCCCCGCGTCTCCTCCGCCGCGAACGAATCCACCGCAGCCAGCAGCCTCGCCCGCAGGCTCGCGCCGCCGTCCAGGGCATCATCCACGCGTCCAGCCGCCTCACGGTCGTCTGAGAGCGCAGCAAGTACCTCCAACCGCGCACGGGTCACGGACGACTCGTCGGAGACGGCCTCTGCGAGAGCGCGACGCAGTACCTCGCCGTCCTTCGAGCCGAGGGCGACGTGGAGACGGATGCTGAAGCCGTCCACGACCGTGGGGAGCGTCGGCTCGGCGGAGCGCGGCGGGCCGGGCGGACGCGTGCCGCTCGGCGCGGGCGTGCGCGTGGGTTCCGGTGTGCGCGCGGTGGTGGTGGTCGGGCGGGGTCGGTTCGGCTCCGCGGCGAGCGCGCGCCGCAGACGATCCGCCTGGTCGCTCGGCATCACGCGCAGCCGATCGAGCAGCCTGGAGCGAAGCGTGTTGTCGCCGGACAGCACCGCCCTGACGCGCTCCGCCGACTCGGCGTGATTCAACAGCACCGCCAGGATCGTGAACTGCGCGCGGGTGCCGTTCGTGTCGCCGTTGTCCGCGATCTCGCGGAGGACAGCGCGGAGCGCCGAAGCGTCGTTGCGGGCGGTGGCCTCCCGCAGCCGGCCGGCAAAGGCCTCGTTCGCGGAGAGCTGGGCGCCGGTGGGCAACGCGGGCGGGGCAACCGCGGTCGACGGGCCGGTCACGCCAGCCTGCGTGCCGCTGGCGCCCGTCGCGCCTGGCTGCGTACGCGTGGCAGTTGAACCGCCCTGCGTGCCGGTGGAGTCGGTCGCCCCCGTCGCACCTGCCTGCGGGCGCTGCGTCGAAGTGGTCGGCGAGGCAACCGGGCGGGTCGTTGACGGCTTCTGCGCCACGGTGACCGCGCGCTGGGCGGCGACGTCCGCGACCTTCTTCGTGCGCTCGGTCTCGACCACGCGGACGGCCTTCTCCGGGGTGGCGGGGGCAGGGCGTGCCGCCGGCTCGGCGAGGGTCACGCGGGCCTTGCCGTCCTGCGTCTCCACGCGGACCCGCACCTGGGCCGCGCCCGTCGAGTCATCGATCGGCACGCGCCGCTCGACGCCATTGACGCTCAAGACGAGGTCGCCCAACCCCGCCTCGAAGCGCTGGAGGTTCAGGGTGTACACGCCGGGCTCGAGGCGCTGGAAGTCGAACTTCTGCGGGCCATCGCCGGGGTTCGAGGTGTTGACCCCGCGGATCTGGCGGAAGATCGCGCCGTCCGCGCGCGCGCCGGTCGCCTCGCCGCGCTCGGAGACGAGGGCGGCGGCGAACGGGGCGTCGATGGTCAGGCTGCCGGCCTCGGGCAAGTCGGCCCGCGCCGCGACCTTCTGGGCCTGCGCGCGCACGATCTGGCCGGTCGGGACGGCCACGCGGTCCGCGCCCAGCACCACGTGCACGAGCCCCTCGGACGTGGCGACGGAGGTCTGGCCGTCCACGATCGAGGTCTCGAACACCGTGCCGTGGACCTGGACGATGGCGTCCTGCGTGACCACCTCGTACCGGGAGCCGGGGCGGTCATCGGTGACGACATCGTTCCAGAGGCGTCCGGAGAACTGGCGGAGCTGCACGTTGCGCGGTACCCCGACGCTGAGCTGCTCGATCGCGATCTCCGTCGAGGGGTCGAGGGAGGACGTGGAGCCGTCCGGGAAGGTCAACAGCGCGTGCCCGTCGGCGGTGGTGCGGAGCCGGACGCCCTGACGGACGCTCGCGCCATCCGTCAGCGGACGCCACGAGCCGTCCACCTGCTCCTCAGCGGCGCCGGCGAAGACCGTGAGCGTCGAGGCTGCGGCGGGCGTGGAGGGCTGGCTGACGAGCAGGAGCATGCCGACGGCTGCGGCCAGCGCGATCGGCGCGGCGGCGGCGGTGATCCGCGGCAGGAGGCCGAACGAGAGCATCGAGCCGAACGAGGGCAGCCCGATCGCGCCAAGCAGCGAGCGCCGCTGCTGCGGCGTCTCGCGGATCAGCTCCATGAGCATGGCGCGGCGGATGAGGTTCGGCGCCTGCTCCGCGGGACGCGGGATGGACTGCATCGAAGTGGCGGCGAACAGGACGCCCTCGAGCTCCGCGCGGTGCTGCGGATAGCGCGCGAGGCAGTCGGACACCGTGGCGCGGCCCGCGACGATGTCGTCCAGGCAGAGGTCGATGATGCTGGCGAGGTCTTGCCGACGGTTCACGGCAGTCCACCCGTTTCTTCGATCTCGCGCCGC
>CAMDAY010000033.1 GCA_945888895.1 Dehalococcoides mccartyi
GGCGCAGCAGGTCCCAGACCTTGCGCGCCGTCGGGTCCAGCGTGTCCTTGCGCGACAGCGGCAGCACCGCCACCTGCACCGGCGCGATGCCCGGCGCGAAGCGCAGCACGACACGCTTGTCGCCGCCCTCGAGCTCTTCCTCGTCATAGCACTCGAGCAGCAGCATCAGCATGATGCGGTCCACGCCGGCCGCCGGCTCGACCACGTGCGGGACGATGTGCTCGTTCGTGTCGGGGTCGAAGTACGTGAGCTTCTTGCCGGAGTGGTTGGAGTGCTGCGTCAGATCGTACGCGCCGCGGTGCGCGATGCCCTCGACCTCCGCCCAGCCCCACGGGTAGTGGATCTCGACGTCGCTCGTGGCCTTCGAGTAGTGCGACAGCTCATCGGGCGTGTGGTCACGCAGCCGCAGGTGCTGGGGCCGAATGCCGAGGCTGTAGTACCAGCGCAGCCGCTCCTTCTTCCAGTACGTGTGCGTGTCGAGCGAGGTGTCGGGATGGCAGAAGTACTCCATCTCCATCTGCTCGAACTCGCGCGTGCGGAAGATGAACTGCTTGACCGTGATCTCGTTGCGGAACGACTTGCCGATCTGCGCGATGCCGAACGGCAGGCGCTTGCGCATCGTCGTCTGCACGTTGTCGAAGTTGACGAACATGCCCTGCGCCGTCTCCGGCCGCAGGAAGGCGCGCGCGGACTCATCCGCCACCGGGCCGACGATCGTGCTCAACATCATGTTGAACCGTCGAGGCTCGCTGAACTTGCCGACGGTTCCGCAGTTCGCGCAGGTGTTGTTCTCCACATGGTCGGCGCGCAGGCGCGCCTGGCAGTTGAGGCACTCCACCAGCGGATCGGTGAACTCGGCGACGTGACCGGAGGCGACCCACACATCGGGGTTCGTGATGATCGCGGCCTCGAGGCCGACGACGTCGTCGCGCTCCTGCACCATCGAACGCCACCAGCGCTCGCGGATGTTGCGCTTCATCTCGACGCCCAGGGGGCCGTAGTCGTACGCCGCGGCGAAGCCGCCGTAGATCTCCGCCGAGGGGAACACGAAGCCTCGACGCTTCGCCAGAGACGTGATCGTCTCCAGGTCGGCCTTCATCTCGGACGCGGGGCCGTCGTCAGTTTCCGTCAACGTCATCTCCGGGGTGCCACGTCTGGACGACGGGGTATGGTCGAGCCCCGAGCGTAGCATCGGCTCCGGGCACCCTCAAATAACAGACAGGTGCCGTGCGCGAACACCCGCGCCGCGCGGGGGAAAAGCCGCTAACATCCCCACAACGACGGTGGGCGATGATCGCCCGGTCGAGGATGTTCGAGGGAACGGCGAATGTGCGGTCTGTTTGCGGTAGCAGTCGGAGTCGCGCTCGGCGTCACCATCGCGGTCATCCTCGCGGCACGCGAGCCAGCCCCCGCGAGCGCGGCGACCCCGCGCTCGGAAGGAGCATGACGATGGTCGATCAGGTTGAGCCGACGAAACTCGTGGTGATGATCGTCTCCGACGCGGACGCCGATGAACTCATGGCCGCCCTCAGGGAGAAGGGGATTCCCGCCACGAAGATCGGTTCCTCCGGGGGCTTCCTCCGTCGAGGCAACGTGACGATCTTCAGCGGCGTCCCCGCCTCGCAGGTCGACAGCGTGCTCGACATCGTGAACGAGATCGCCCCGGCGCGGACGGAACTCGTCCCCGTCCAGACGCTCCCGTTCATCGGTGACAGCGCCTTTGCCACAGAGCCCATCGAGGTGCGCGCCGGCGGAGCGATCGTCTTCGTGCTGGACGTGGAACGCTTCCAGCGCATCTAGGCATCCGCCCGGACCATTCGACTAGCTCACCGCGTCTGAGCCCTTGCCGCCCGTCGCGTCATCGCCTGTCGCATCGTCGCCTGTCGGCCGCGTCAGCGCCTCGAGGGCAGCGGGCAGCACCTCGACCACACGGGCGTCGAACTGGCTGCCCGCACCCAGCCCGATCATCGTCAGGGTGTCGTCCTCGTCGTACGCCGGGCGATGCGGCCGATCGGCGCGCAACGCGTAGTACGCGTCCGCAACCGCGAGGATCCGCGGGGGCATCGGCAGCTCGTCCGAGGACAGCATCTCCGGGTAACCTCGACCGTCCCGGCGTTCGTGATGCGCGACGACCCATTCCGCGACCTCTGTCAGCCCCGGCGCGCGCTCGATCAGCCATGAGCTGACGGTCGGGTGCGAGCGCATGATCTCCATCTCATCGACCGACAGGATCGAGGGCTTGTCGGTGATGTGCCGCGAGACGCCGATCTGACCGAGCTCGAGCAGGTGTCCAGCGATGCCGATCGCCTCCGCGTACGGCTCGGGTAGGCCCATGCTCAACGCGATCTGCCGCGACAGTGCGGCCACTCGCGCCGCCCGCCCCGGCTCACGCACTGCGGCGTCGACGACTTCGCCCATCGCCTCGGCTGCCTCGACGAGACGGCGCTGCGATGGGCGCCCCTCGCTGAGGCCAGCGAGCCCGACGAGCCGCGCCAGGTCCTCGTTCCACATCGTCAGCCACGTCTCGTCGTCGTGGAGCGCGGAGCGCAGCGCCGCCGCCACCTCCGGCCCGGCGAGGGGTTCGATGTCTGCGATCGAGGAGTGGTGCAACTCGGAGCGCGCCCGGAGCGGGCTCATTGCGCCGTCTGCGAATTCGCAGGCCCAGTGCGCCGCGCTCACCAGCAGCCCCTCGACGGGGATCGCTGCGCCGAGGCGGCCGTCAGGACGCCCCCGCCCGTCCCACCGCTCGTGCGTCGCCAGAATGCCGTCGCTCACCGCCCCGTCAAAGCCGAAGCGCTCCGCGACCCACGCTCCCGCGACGAGGTGCCCGCCGTCATGACGAACCGCGACGCCCGAATCGTGCAGGAGCCCCACGGCGATCACGCGGCGGCGCTCCTCCGCGCCAAAGCCGAGGCGGCGAGCCACCTCGTGCGCAAGGTACGCGACGCGCGCCGCGTGCCCCCTGGGCTGCTGCTCCGCGACGTCGAACGCCCCGCTGAAGTGCGCCAGGATCTCGATGCGCCGGACCGGACGCAGCAACCCCGTCCGCGTGAGCGTGAGGTCGGCGTCTGAAACCGCTGCCGCGCCGTATCCCTGCTGCATCGCCCTGCCCCTGTGCCGGCGCGCGAGGCCTACCTCGGAAGCGAGGCGTCCCCCGGCGCATGATGGTCTGCCCCTATCTTCGGCAGCGTGCGCTCGCCTCTTCAGGCGCACGGCACCAACATCTGACCCTCCCCCCGGACGGGGGCGGCTTGGGGGTGGGGGGCTGAGCGAAGAACCGTCGCTAGATATCGACGCCGGGCGGCATCACGCCGTCGCGGGCCGCATCGATCATGTCGCGCGTCGACTTGGGAACGTCCACGCCGTACTGCTCGAAGCGCTTCTCGACCCAGTGCCCGATCTGGCGAGGATCGCGGATCCCGTCGCCAGGATTCGGGACGCCCAGCTCCGACACGACATCGCCGACGCTCCGCTTCCGCGCGACCGCCGACACCTTCCGCGTCACCTTCGAGGAGCCGCAGTGCTCGCACACCGGCGGCTTCGCCGTCTTCGGCGAGCGGACAAGGATCGACGAGACTTGCGCGCAATCCTCGCAGCGGTACTCGTAGATGGGCGTGGGGTTCCCCTTCCGGCAGGCCCGGAGGCCGGGAGTCTTACATGTAGGGGTCGGCGGGCGGTAGGTCGGACGCCTTCGGGCGCTTCTTCTCGGTGGCCTTCATCTTCGCCTGCTCCAGGCGGTAGCGAAGCGCATGCCCCGCATCGACGCGCTCCACCGGGTCCTGGCCCGCATCGGCCTGCGCCGACAGCGAACCGAAGTCCGAGCCCAGCGCACCGTCGTATCGCTTGCCGAGATCTTTCGACCAGCGCGCGAAGTCACCGACGCCCATCGACCCGCCGAGGCGGCCCAGCTCCTGGTTGATGTCGATATCGTCGATGCGATCCGCGTCAGACCGGGCACGCATGACCTTGGACATCACACGCTTCAGCTTCTTGCCACCGCACTCCGGGCAAACCGGCTCCGTGACCTTGCTGATCGAACGGAAGAAGACGTCGACGCGCTTCTCGCACTTGGGGCAGTCGTACTGGTAGATCGGCATGGCCGCAGCATATTCCTCGACGGGCCGAAAATCAGCCCGCTCGCTAGCCCTCGCCCCCGCGGTACGCGGATGGCGCGAAGCTCCTAGCCTTCGACGGCGTTCTGGACGTGGTTCAGTTGGCCCACCTCGCCGCCGACCGTGAGCTCGATGGCCACGAGGTCGATGCGCAGGTTCACCGGCAACTCCGGGTGGTCGGCCGAATAGGCCTCGGCCAGCCCGCGCAGCCGCGCGCCCTTCGCCGGCGAGACGGCCTGCACCGCCGCGCCCATTTTGCGGGACGTCCGGAGCTTCACCTCGATGAAGACCAGTGTCTCGCCGTGGAGCGCGACGAGGTCGATCTCGCCCTCCTGGCGGCGGATGTTCTTATCGACCATCTCATAGCCCTGCTGCTCGAGGTAGCGCGACGCAATGCGCTCCCCGGCTTCGCCCAGGCGTTGGTTACGTTCAGTCATCGGCGAACCGCCTCGCGGACTGGGGCAAACGACAGTCGGTGGATGCTGCTGTACCCCTTTGCTGAGAGCGCCAGAAGGTGCTCCGGGGTGCCATACCCCTTGTTTTCGGCCAGCCCGTACCCGGGGAAGGTCTCATCTAGGACGCACATCATCCGGTCACGGGCGACCTTCGCGATGATGCTCGCCGCGGCGATGGAGGCGCACCGGGCATCGCCCCGGATGACGGAGCGCTGCTCGAACCCACCTTCAACGACTTCTCGTCCATCAATGATCAGGGCGTCGGGCCGCGCAGGCAAGGCGTTGACAGCGCGGCGCATTGCGAGTCTGGTTGCGCGGAGGATGTTGATCTGGTCCACCACCTGTGGTGATACCGCCGCCACGGCGCATTCGCACTCACCCAGGATGCGCTCCGCAAGCCGCTCCCGCTGCGCCGCCGACAGCACTTTCGAGTCCCGCAGCAGCCCGATCCACTTCGCGCGGGACGCCTCGCCTCTCGCCGTCCGAGGAATCACGACCGCCGCGGCGACCACCGGCCCGGCCAGCGGCCCTCGACCGACCTCGTCCACCCCGGCCACGGATCCGAATCCCAAGCGCCAGAACGACCGTTCGACGGCCCACCCTGGGCGGACGGTGCGTTCGGTTCCCATGCGCGCATCCTACAACGCGCACCCGCCCCGCTCGAATCTGGCGCTGCAGGACCGTGGGCTTCGATGTCCCTCGCGAACGTTGAGGCCCACGCCCGGCTCCACCTCGCCTCGCGGTGGTCTTGCCATCCGCGCTCTTGACCGAGCCCAGGCTCCTCGGCGAGCCGGGGCCGGTGCTACACTCGGATGACCGAACAAATGAGTCGGCTACGACCGACTCGGGACCGTGTCGCACCTCCCCACCTCCAAGCCGGGTGCGTCCCCTCCGCTCGGGCGAAAGCGAGCCAGTATGAATGCACGCTCCACCCGTAACGTCTTCGTCTACCTGCTCATCCTGGTAGCGTTGGTACTGGTGGTGGTGATGGTCTTCCGACCAGCCACGGCATCCTCTGAGAAGCCGATCTCCGAAGTGATCTCCCTCGCCCAGCAGGGCAAGGTCGAGTCGATCGAGGTCAATACCGACAACCTCACGGTCAAGCTCAAGGATCAGGCCGAGCCGATCCGCTCCCGCAAGGAGGAGTCCGCTTCCGTCCAGGAGATCCTGAAGGACGCCAACGTCACTGTCGGCGGAGAAAAGGGTGTCAGCGTCGTCGTGAAGGGCCCGAGCCAGTTCGGCAACGTCGCCGGGCTGCTCCTCAACTTCCTCCCGATCATCGTCTTCGGCGCGCTCATCATCTTCATGATGCGGCAGGCCGGCGGGGCGAATAACCAGGCGATGTCCTTCGGCAAGAGCCGCGCGAAGATGTTCACCGGCCAGAAGCCGACCGTCACGTTCATGGACGTCGCCGGTCAGGAAGAGGCCAAGCAGGAGCTCGAGGAAGTCGTCGAGTTCCTCAAGTACCCGGAGAAGTTCGCCGCCCTCGGCGCGCGCATCCCCCACGGCGTGCTCCTCGTCGGCCCTCCGGGTACGGGCAAGACGATGATCGCGCGCGCCGTCTCCGGCGAGGCGGGCGTCCCGTTCTTCCACATCTCCGGTTCTGAGTTCGTCGAGATGTTCGTCGGCGTCGGTGCCAGCCGCGTCCGTGACCTCTTCGACCAGGCGAAGCGCAACGCGCCCGCCATCGTCTTCGTCGATGAGATCGACGCGGTCGGCCGCCAGCGCGGATCCGGCCTCGGCGGATCGCACGATGAGCGTGAGCAGACCCTGAACCAGATACTGGTTGAGATGGACGGCTTCGAGAGCAACTCCAACGTCATCGTCATCGCGGCGACCAACCGGCCGGACGTCCTCGACCCAGCGCTGCTGCGCCCGGGTCGCTTCGACCGGCAGGTCACACTCGACCTTCCGGACGTGAAGGGCCGCCGCGCGGTGCTGGACGTCCACGTGAAGGGCAAGCCGCTGGAGCAGGACATCTCGCTCGAGACCATCGCGCGCCAGACGCCCGGCTTCTCCGGCGCTGACCTCGCGAACCTCGTGAACGAGTCGGCCATCCTCGCCGCGCGTCGCAACCGCAAGCGCATCTCCATGGCCGAGATGAACGAGGCGGTCGACCGCGTGATCGCCGGCCCAGAGCGGAAGTCCCGCGTCATTACCGAGCTGGAGAAGAAGATCATCGCGTACCACGAGGCGGGTCACACCGTCGCCGGGTACTTCCAGCCGCGCGCCGATCCGCCGTTCAAGGTCACTATCGTCGCCCGCGGTATGGCCGGTGGATTCACGCGCTCACTCCCACAGGACGACCGCCGTCTCCAGGACCGCTCGTACTACGAGGCAATGATGACGATGGCCCTGGGCGGGCACGTCTCCGAGGAGTTGATCTTCGGGGAGATGACGACCGGCGCCCACGACGACATCGGCAAGGTCACCCAGATCGCGCGCAACATGGTCACCCAGTGGGGCATGTCCGCACGCATGGGGCCGCGCACCTTCGGACGCCGTCAGTCGATGGTGTTCCTGGGGCGCGACATCTCCGAGGAGCGCGACTACTCCGAGCGCACGGCGCAGGAGATCGATGACGAGGTACGTCGCGTCATTGACGAGGCGCACCAGCGCTGCCGCATCCTCCTGGCTGCACACCGCGACAAGCTCGAGATCCTGGCCAACCGCCTGATCGAGGTCGAGACGGTCGAAGGCGAAGAGTTGCTGCGTCTCCTGGGCCCGGCGGAGAACCGCCCGGCTCCGGGTGACATGTCGAACTCGTCAGCCCCGCCGCCCCCGCCCGCCACCCCGCTCCCCGCCGCGGGAAGCGAAGAGGAGCCGGAGACGCCGCAGGGCCGCCCGGGCCTCGTGTGGGGTCAGCAGACGAACGCGTCGTCCACCGGGGAGTAGCCCTCTGCCGGACCTTGTGCCAAGAGCTACCTCGAGTTGATCGAGTCGTGCTGGCCCTGCTCACGCAGGGCCAGTTCGACGTCCGGGGCCAGCGAAGCGTCCAGGACGGTGGTCCGCGCCTCCGCCTCCCGTGCCTCGCGCAGACGCTTCTCGAAGAGATGCCGAACGATGAGGAACCACCCCATCGCGACCACCACGAGTCCGATGCGCACCACCGGCGATTCCTTCAGCGTGCCATCGTCCTGGAGCAGCGCCGCGCCGAAGGCGTAGCCGACGGTGATCCATATGGTGTTGAACAGCGCCGCGCCGAACGCGTCCAGCGGGAACCAGACACGGAAGGGCAGGCGCAAGGCTCCCGCCGCGGCCGGGCCCACGGATCGGGTCACGCTGTAGAAGTGATAGAAGGGGATCAACCAGCGGGCACGCCCCTCCATCATCGAAGCCGCGACACGCAACGACGGCCCGAAGCGAGAGGCGAAAAGCCGCTCAGACCACCACCGCCCTGCCACATACGAGATGAGGTCACCGAGGATCGTGCCCGCAGTCGCGAACACGAGCATCACCACCACGTTGCCCGCAGCCCCCTTCGCGGCGGCGGCCCCCCCGAGCGAGATGATCTGCTGCCCAGGAAAGACCATCCCGAGACCGAGGGTGGACTCGATCAACGCCGCTAAGAAGACGATTGGTGCGCCAAACTGGGTGAACAGGCTGTACGCGGTCGCGAAGACCAGGTCCAGCAGCCAGTTGAATGCGTCGTATGGAGCTGAGATGAGATCGATGAGGCTCAGGGGCGGGGCTCCGGTACCGAGGCGAGGGTGAGACGGCTCAGGATGCGCTTGCTTGCTTCGACTCGACGTCTGAGAAGTAATCCGGGAACAGTGTGCCACACCTGCCGGGCGGATTGACCGACCTTCAGGCGCTCTTTACACTGAACGTTCTACGCAACCCTCGGAAGGCTGATTATGTTCGCGATTATCCGCTCCGGCGGAAAGCAGTACCGTGTGCGGCCCGGCGACAAGATCGCTGTGGAGCGCCTCGACGAGGCTGAAGGCACGGAGCTCACGCTGAGCGACGTCCTCCTGCTCGGAGACGGCGACCAGACGACCGTCGGCGCCCCGCTGGTGGCGGGCGCCTCAGTGAAGGCCCGTGTCGAGGCGCATGACCGCGCGCCGAAGGTCACGTACTTCAACTTCAAGAACAAGACCCGGAACAAGACGATGCGGGGACACCGCCAGCAGCGCACGCAGCTGGTGATCACCGATATCACCGCGGGCTAGAGGGACAGCGACATGGCTCACAAGAAGTCCGGTGGCTCCAGCAAGAACGGTCGCGACTCCGCATCGCAGCGCCTCGGCGTGAAGCGGTCGGACGGCCAGATCGTCACGGCCGGCTCGATCATCGTGCGACAGCGCGGCACGCGCATGCACGCCGGGACGAACGTCGGCGTCGGCAAGGACCACACGCTCTGGGCGAAGGTTCCGGGCGCGGTGCACTTCAGCCCCTACGCCAAGGGTGGCCGCAAGCAGGTCTCGATCATCCCGGTCGAGGCCCCCGCAGCCTAGTCCGGAGGCACCACGGACGCGTGATCGCGCCGAGGTATGATCGAAGCGACCGAAACGAACATCGAAGGGAGCCACGCATGAAGGCTGGCATCCACGCCACGTACGAAGAGGCCACGGTCAAGTGCGCCTGCGGCCACGAGTGGACGACGAAGTCCACCAAGCCGGAGATCCGCCTAGACGTCTGCTCAAACTGCCACCCGCACTACACGGGCGAGCAGCGCATCGTCGACACCGCCGGCCGCGTCGAGCGGTTCCGTCGCCGCTACGAGCGGTAGCAGTCGGCTCCTCGGAGCCTCACGCAGCACACATCGAAGAGGGCGGCCAATGGGCCGCCTTCTTCGCGTTCCCCGGCGCGGGCAGTCCTGTCTATGTGCTCCACGATCCCTTCGCGTAGGCTGATGACGTGAGCACACCCACCTACGGCGGGCAGGCAGTCATCGAGGGCGTCATGATGCGTGGCGCCACGGCGATGGCCGTCGCCGTCCGCCGTCCCGACGGCAGCATCGAGGCGCGCTCGGAGCGCCTCGGAGGCATCCTCACCAGCCCGCTACGCCACGTCCCCTTCCTCCGGGGCGTCATGGTGCTCTTCGAGACGCTGGGCCTCGGCATGCGGGCGCTCTCGTGGTCTGCGGCCGTCGCCTCGAACCAGGTCGACAGCCGCGGCGAGGCGCGCGCGCTGACTGTCTTCGACTGGCTCGTGCTCCTCGGCGCGTTCAGCGTCGGCGCAGGCATGTTCTTCGTGGGCCCGGTGCTGGCGACGGCATGGCTCGACCCGCTCCTCCCCGCGCCATGGATGGCGCTGGCGATCGAGGGCGTCCTGCGGCTCGCGCTCCTCGTCGGGTACATCTGGGCCATGGGCCGCGCGAAGGATATCCGCCGCGTCTTCCAGTACCACGGCGCCGAGCACATGACGATCTACGCGCACGAGGAGGGCCGGGAGCTCAACGTCCCCGTCATCCGCCGCTACCCGAAGGAGCACCCGCGCTGCGGGACCTCGTTCCTGCTGACGGTGGCCCTGGTCGCGATGGTCGTGTTCGCGTTCGTCGGCACCGAGCCGCTCTGGTGGCGACTCTCGTCGCGCATCATCCTCGTGCCGGTCGTCGCAGCCGTGTCGTACGAGGTGATTCGGTTCGCGGGATTCCACCAGGACTGGCCCGTAGTGCGCTGGCTATTCGCCGGTAACCTCGCGTTGCAGAAACTGACAACACGCGCCCCGGACGACGAGCAGATCCAGGTCGCCATCGCCGCGCTCCAGCGCGTCCGCGACGAGGAGCGCGGCGCGGTCTGAACTCGGCTCTGGCTACTGTGCAGATGATGAATCCGGGATCCGCTCGCTCGGTCCCTGGGGGAGGGCTCAAGTGAGTCTCCCGCATACGAGACGCCGGCTAGTGCAGCGTCATCGTCATCCGCGTCGTGGCCAGCAGCGTCAGCAGACACGCCAGCAGGTTCAGCCACACGACCGCGCGCAGCACGCCCGACACGGCCTCGTCGCCGCGAGCCAGCGCACGAGGCGCGATCACGAACCGGCTGCCGAGGCTCAGCACGACCGTCCCCACGACGAAGACGTGCTTCCAGAACAGCGCCATGCCGTAGGTCGTCGTGCTCTTCAACTCCTGCAGTGTGGCGTACGAGTTCACCTCGATAAACGGGTTGTACATCGTTTGCCAGATGCCCGTGACCATGATCACCACGAGCAGCGCGACGGTCGGCCAGCGCATCGCCGCGCTTGGGCGCCTGCGCTGGCCGCCGGGTACGTCACGAACGGTGCAGAGGAAGACCTCGAGGCCCACGAGCGCGATCCACGCCACGACGATCGGGACGTGGATCAGCAGCGAGACGAGCACCCATTCCTCTGCACCCATGGATTGCTAGCCCTTCACCACGGTCAGGACGCCGGTCTGTCCCTTGTCTGCGTGCCCCATGAGGTTGCAGTAGAACTGGTACGTCCCCGCTTCCGCAACCGTAAACTTCACGTCGAGCGAGGCGCCCGGCTGCACGCGTTCTGACTTCGCGATCTCCTTGCCCGACGCGTCCTTCACGAACAGCGTGTGCGGGCGCTGATTGCCGGCCTTGTTGGTCAGCTTCACCGTGACCTCGCCGGCCTTCAGGGTCAGCTTATTGGGATCATACGAGTACTTGCTGTCCCCTTCCTCGACGGCAATCATCGTCGCCGTCGAGGCGGCCGCCGCCGCAGCAGGCGTGGTCGCTGCCGGTGCGGGGGTGGTGGCGGCCGCAGTGGCCTTCGGTGCGGCGGTGGTCGCGGTGACGGTCGCCGCGGGCGGCGGGGTGCCACCGCATCCGATGACGGCACCCGCGAGGATCGTGGCCACCGTCAGGCCGAGGGTCGTGCGCTTCATGCTGCTCCATCCGGTATGCGTACTCCAAGTGTACGAGGTCGTTACGCCCGATAGCCCAATCTGGATTCACCCACACGGACATTCGTCGCTGAACAGTTTCGGTATTGGTGGCGTGGCACGGGATGCCGCGCCACACTTACGTCTACACGCAGAGCGCCCCAGCACGCACGACAGGATCAACCAATGACCACCGCCAACCCGCTCGAAGAAGGCCTCGACCTCACGCTCGATTTCGACAAGCTCGCGAAAGCCGCGGAGTCGCCGGGCATCCTGCCGTGCGCCGTGCAGAACGTGGACACGGGCGAAGTGATCCTCGTGGCCTACGTAAACGAGTTAGCACTGAAGACCGCCATCGAGCGGGGCATTGCGGTGTTCTGGAGCACCTCGCGCCGCGAACTGTGGATCAAGGGCGACACGTCGGGTGAGACCTTCGCGCTGCTCGAGGTGCTCGTGAACTGCGAGCAGAACTCGCTCGTCTACAAGGTGCGCCCGAACCGCGGCGGCATCTGTCACACCAAGAACCAGCAGGGCGAGCCGCGCAACTGCTACTACCGCTCGCTCGACCTCGAGACCGGCGCGCTCGTCAACCTCAACCCGTAGCGTCGAGGTAACGATCGAGGCCGGGGCGGGAGCACTGTCCTCGTACGCTCGTAGCACCGAGGCGCATCGCGGGGCGGCCCATCCCCCTGCCCCCTTCCCTGCGCGGGAAGGGGGAATGAAGTCCAAAGGGCTTCGCCCTTTGAGGAACCCGCTCTTCGGATGCGTATCCGACGATGCGTCCGGCGACTGTCCGAATCACTCGTACCGACATGGCGTGGCCACCCCGAGTTCCGCCGGGAGTGTGAGGGGCGCAGCTCCTCACGCTTGGTTCCTCTTCGTCAGAATCCCTCCCGCGCCGGGGGGGCAGGGGTGGGCCGCCCCACGCTGCGCCTCGATGCCTACAGAAGCACGGGGAGACCGCGCCTCGCCCCGCGAGCTATACGGGCGCGACGGGGCGCACGGGCACGCCGCGCGAGTCGAGGTAGTGCTTCAGGTCGGGGATCGTGATCGTCCCGAAGTGGAACACCGACGCGGCGAGCACGGCGTCCGCCCCGCCCTCGGTCAGCGCGTCGTACATGTGCTCCACGGTGCCCGCACCGCCCGAGGCGATCACCGGCACGTGGACGGCCTCGCGCACCGCGCGCAGCAGCGGCAGGTCGTACCCCCGCTGGTGGCCGTCGGTGTCCATCGATGTGACGAGGAGCTCGCCGGCGCCGCGCTCCGCTGCCTCGCTCGCCCATTCGATCGCATCGCGGCCCGTGTCGGTGCGGCCGCCGTGCGTGAAGACGCGCCACTTCCCATCGCCGACGCGGCGCGCATCGATGGCGACGACGATGCACTGCGACCCGAAGCTGTGCGCACCCTCACCGATCAGCGCGGGGCGCTCGACGGCGGCGGTGTTCATCGACACCTTGTCCGCCCCGGCCTCCAGCATCAGGCGCACGTCGCCCGTCTGGCGCACGCCGCCGCCCACAGTCAGCGGGATGAACACCTGGTCCGCCGTGTTGCGGATCACGTCGTACACGCTCGTCCGCGCGTCGGACGACGCCGTGATGTCGAGGAACACGAGCTCGTCGGCGCCGGCCGCGTCGTACTTGCGCGCCAGCTCGACGGGATCGCCCGCGTCGCGCAGCTCGACGAACGAGACGCCCTTCACGACACGCCCGTTGTCGACGTCGAAGCAGGGAATGATGCGCTTCGTCAGCATGTCGCTATCCTCGCGCGCCGGGCACGGTCGCCAGCGCATCCTCGAGGTCCACGTCCCCGGTGTAGATCGCGCGCCCCACGATCGCGCCCTCGACGCCGCACTCCGCGAGGCGCACGAGGTCCTCGACGCTGCCGACGCCGCCCGCCGCGATGACCGGGATGCCGAGGTCGCGCGTGATGCGCTCGTACATCGCGAAGTTCGGACCGTCGTGCACGCCGTCGCGCGAAATATCGGTGTAGACGACACGCTGCACGCCGAGGTCGCGCAGCTGCTCGATGAACGCCACTGCGTCGAGGTCAGTCGCCTCGACCCAGCCCTCCAGCGCGACGCGGCCGTCGCGCGCGTCAACGGAGACGATCAGCCGGTCGTTGGCGAAGGCGATCGCCTCGCGCAGCAACTCCGGATCCTTCACCGCCGCCGTGCCCATGACGATGCGGTCGAGGCCCGCCTCGAGCGTCGCCTGGATCACATCCATCGTGCGCATGCCGCCGCCGGTTTGCACCGGCACGTCCAGCGACTGCGAGATGCGGCGCACGATCGCCGCGTTCGCCTGCGCGCCGTCACGCGCGCCATCGAGGTCAACGACGTGGATGCGCCGC
>CAMDAY010000034.1 GCA_945888895.1 Dehalococcoides mccartyi
CACGTTCGAGGTCGTTCGGCGGCGCCGTGCGCGTGGTCAGCACGACGGACATCGGCGCGGCGACGAGGACGAGGGCGGGGAGCAGCCACAGCATCACGGTGTAGCGACGGGGGCGTCCCGGCGTCCCGATCACGGATGCGTCGAACGTGGTTCCCTGGAACGAATCGGGCGGCGCCGTCATCGCGCGACGTTCCGCGGCGTGTCGCGCACGAGGCGCGCGACCACGGGGCCGAAGCGCACCTCGGCGGAGGGGTCGAGGCGCTCACGCCCGGAGACGCGGTGCGATCCGATGTACGTGCCGTTCGTGGAGCCGAGATCCTCGACCCACCACGCGCCGCGGTCGGGGAACACGCGCGCGTGGCGCGAAGACACCTGCCGCTCGGGCAACACGATCGTGCTCCCCGCGCTGCGTCCGATGAGCGCCGGCCCACGCAGCGCATACGAGCGCCCGGCGAGGCGCCCCGGCCCACCACCCTCGCCCGTGTACGCGAGCACCTCGAGGTGGTCACCCGCGCGTGCGGGTGCCGCTGTGGGGGCTACTTCGACGCGGGTCATGGAGATGGGCGCGGCCGCGGCGACGGTGCGCGTGGGGATCGCGATCGCGTAGGGCATCGTGCGCGCGCGCACCTCGGCTCGGAGTGCGCGGATGGCGACGAGGAGAAAGAGGTACAGCGCCGCGGCGACGCCGATGCGCAGCCCGAGGAGCACCAGGGGCCAGTTGTCCTGCAGCATCCGCTCTCCCACACCGACCGATGGGCGCCCCCGCAGGCGGCTATGATAGTTCAACCAGTGTCGCACAGCCCAACGGAGCGACCGTTGCGATCCTGCGTGGGTGTGGGAGTACAGGTGACCGCGGACGGCGACCTCATCGGGCGGCGCTACCGGATCGGACGGTTCGACCGCGCCGTCGGATCACTGCGCCGCGCGCCGGGCACGGACACACGCCTCAACCGCCCCGTGCTGATCTGGATGAGCGAGACCAGCGGCGCCGACGAGGACGCCCTGCTTGAGGTCGCGCGCACCGTCGGTCAGTCGGCCTCCTCGACCTTCCTCCGCATCCTCGACGTCGCGTACGAGGACGAGGGCGTTGCGGTGATCCTCGAGTCCGCGGGCGGGTCGCTCGCCGAGGCGGGTGGCCTCGTGCCGATCGAGGTGCGCTCGGCGGCCCGGCTGCTCGACGCGGTCGACCGCGCCGTGGAGGACGACGGCCTGACTCCCGCGCGGGCAGCCCGCACCGACATCTTCGCGGCAGACGGCGACGTGATCGCCGACCCGATCGCGCTGTTCCTCCCGGCCATGCCCGGCGAGCGCGAGATTCCCACCGCGGTGCTTCACGAGCGCCTCGCTGCGCTGCTCATCGAGCACGCCGAGGATGGCACCGCGCTCGCCCAGGCGCTGAGCGAGGACACGGCATCCGAGATGCGCTCGACGGCGCGTGCTCGTGGTGCCCTCGTCGGCGCGGGCGCTGGCGGCCCGTACATCGACGACGACCCGACCGTCGTGTTCACCGCTCCACCGCCGCCCGTCGCGACCATCCCCACGCCCCGCGCGACCTCGATGCCGGTCGCGCCGCCGCCCGTTGAGGAGCGCCTCGGGGCGTTCGAGCCGACGCCGGAGCCTGCCTCGACCGCCGAGGAGGCCGCGCCCAAGCCTCGGCGAGGCGCGATGCCGTGGCGGGTGTTCGTGCCGCTCTACACGGGGCTCGCGCTCGTCGTCTTCGGCGCGCTGTTCTTTGCGCTGCGCTCGCCAGATGGGACACCGACGGCCACACCAACCACCGCCGCAGGACAGCAGTCCGGCCCGCCCGCCATCGCCCCGGCGGCGGGTCACGTGACGGTGGGCCTCGCGGCCACCGAGGACAGCGGAGTGCGTGTCACCGTCGACGGCGTCGTGCAGTTCGACGGCACGCTGGCCGCCGGCCAGAAGCAGGCCTACGACGGCAAGCAGCGCATCGACGTGTGGACCGACAAGGGCAAGACGCTGAACATCGCGATCAACGGGAAGAACGTCGGCCCGTACTCCCCCGCCATAGGTCACGCCGATTGGAACCGCATCGACTTCTCGTTCTGGCCGGGCTGGACGCCATGATCTCGCTCGCCACGCTCGTCGAGGGTCGCTACGCGCTCGGCGAGACGATCGCCATCGGCGGCGCGTACACGATCGCGCGCGCACACGACACAAGGCTGCGGAGGGATGTCGCGATCAAGCGCGCGCGCACCCCCGATGCCGCATCGGCCGCACGCCTGCGCATCGAGGCGTCGATGCTCGCGCGCTGCGCACACCCCGGCGTCGTCGGCTGCCTCGACCTCATCGATGACCTCGATGGCGGGCCCGCGCTGGTGCTGCAGCTCGTCGAGAGTGGCAACCTCGCGCAGCATACCGATATTGCACCAATCCACGAAGCCCTCGCCCGCACGTGGATCGACGAGGTAGCGAGCGCCGTCGACCACCTGCACACGCGCAACATCGCGCACGGCGACCTCAAGCCGGGGAACGTGATGGTCGATACCGACGGTCGCGTCGTCCTCGTGGACTTCGACCGCGCCCGCGACGCCTCGCCCGACGCGATCGACGACGACCGACGCGCGCTCGACGCGCTACGGTCCTGGCTCCTCAAACGGTCTGAGGTGGTCGCCGCCCGCTAGTCCGCGGTTACTCCCCGAGATTCACGACGATGTTGTCGGGGGAGCGCACCAGCACCGCCTCGTACAACTCGTCATACGGGTTCTCCTCGATGTGGTGAACGTGCGGCGGCACCCAGATGAAGTCGCCCGGCTCCGCCTCCACGAATTCGGTGAAGCCCTCGCCGAAGTAGACGCGCAGGCGTCCCTTCAGCACGTACACGCCCGTCTCCGCCTCGCCATGGTGGTGCGGCGGGCCCTTCTCGTTGGGGGCGGCCGTGACGTAGCCCATCCACAACCTCGACGCACCGACGGTGTTCGGGGTGACGCCGGGGAAGCGCTCCATGCCGCGCGTCTGGATCGTCGTGTCTGAGGCCTGCCGCCGCACGATGCGGGGACAGTCTTCGGGTGGCGTAGTCATCGGGGTTCCCTTCGCGATCGCGGCGGATCGCAAACATCCTACCGCTACGATGCATCTGGATCGGCTCCGCCCGGGGGCTGGATAGCTGGAGGCGCCCGATGGTCGAGACCACCCTGCCCACGCGCATCCTCGGGCGGACAGGCCTCGAGGTGTCGACGCTCGGCTACGGCACCGTGGAGCTGCGCAATGCGCGGCCCGAGGCGCGGCGCGTGACGGACACCGTGGCAGGTGAGCTGCTGAACGCCGTCCTCGACGCGGGGATCACCTTCATCGACACGTCGCCGGACTACGGGCTCGCCGAGGAAATGATTGGTCGCTTCATCGCGCACCGTCGCGAGGAGTACTACCTCGCCTCGAAGTGCGCGTGCCCGATGGTCGAGGGCGGCTCCCACGACTACTCGCGCGAGAACGTGATCGCGAACGTCGAGCAGAGCCTGCGTCGGATGAACACCGACTACCTCGACCTGGTGCAGTTTCACGGACGGCCCGTGCTGGCAGAGCTGGAGCACACCGGCGCGATCGAGGCGCTCGATGACTTGCGCCGGGCCGGCAAGGTGCGTCACATCGGTGCCTCCGCGTGGGGGGCTGACCTCGACGAGCTGATCGCGACCGGGACGTTCGATGCGTTCCAGATCCCATACTCGCTGCTGGAGCGCGCGAACGAGGAGCGCATCAGTGCGGCCGCGCAGGCCGGCGCGGGCACGATCATTCGAGGCGGCGCGGCACGCGGCGCGCCGGCCGACGACAAGAACTGGTCTGTCACGTCTGCCGCCGTGTCGGGCGAGCAGGCGCAGAGCACGTGGCAACGCGCTGGCCTCGACGACCTCCTCGACGGCGCGTCGAGGATGGAGTTCACGCTGCGGTTCACGCTCACGCACCCCGACCTGCACACGACGATCGTCGGCACGAGCCGCCTCGAACACCTCGAGGACAACGTTGCGGTGCTGCGCAAGGGGCCGCTGCCTCGCGACGTGTACGCCGAAGCGAAGCGCCGCCTCGACGCCGTCGGGGGCTAGCGAGGGCTACGCGCGCCCGTCGACCGCGTCGAGGAAAGCCCGGATCTCGCTGATCGTGCGCGCGGGGTCGTCGTGCTGGATGCCGTGACCGACGTTCGGGATCACCGCCGACCGCACCGCCTTCGCGTGCGTGAACAGCGCGGCCGCGTCATGACGCTGCACCGCTCGAGCTGACCCACTGCCGCCTGCGAACAGCAGCATCACCGGGCACTCGATGACCTCCCAGAACCGCTCGAGCTCTTCGGCACGGATCTCCATGGAGGTCCGCGTGTCGCCCGCGGCCCACGGGTCGAACTTCCAGACGTAGCCGCCCTCAACCTGGCGCGCGCCGTGCCGTGCGAGGTGCTCCAGCCACTCTCGCGGCTGCTGGGGGTTCGAGCGCTGCAGGCGGTCGGCCATCTCGCCCAGGTTCGCGTACACGCGCGGGGTCTGCGTTTCCAGCGCGCGCGCGTGCTCGGCCCAGGTGCGCGCCCACCGCGGCCCCATGCCGTCCGAGGCGAACTTCGGGTTCATCGTGTGCGTGCCCTCGATGGCGATCGCGGCGGCGAACAGCTCCGGGAACATCGCGGCGGCGACGAGCGTGCTGGACGCGCCGTACGAGTGTCCGACGACGCGCGCCGTCTGCCCCTGCCCCGCGACCTCGATGAGCCGCGCGATGTCGAGGGCCACGTCCGGGATGGCGTACTGCGAGCCGGGCGCCCAGTCGGAGTCGCCGTGCCCGCGCACGTCCAGCGACAGCACGTGGTAGCCCTCCCCGACGCCGCGCACGATGCGGTCCCACGAGCGGGCGTGGTCGGAGCCGCCATGCACGAAGATCAGCGGCGGCGCGTCCTCGTTCCCCCAGTCCCAGTAGGACAGGCGCAGGCGCTGCGACTCGAAGAATCGCTGCGTGGGTTCCCGGTCGACCATGCCTGTCACCTTCCTGTCGCGCGTCCTCGCGGATTCTAGGCACAACCTCGCCAACGTGTCGGCTGACGCCTCCGCGTGCGACACTCCCGCGATGGCGCGTCCTCTGCCCGCTCGTGAGTTCGATACGGCGACTGCTGCGCCTCGACG
Source organism: Dehalococcoides mccartyi (assembly GCA_945888895.1). Lineage (GTDB taxonomy): Bacteria > Chloroflexota > Dehalococcoidia > UBA2979 > UBA2979 > SHYQ01. Next base: position 5,115 of record CAMDAY010000034.1, read on the forward strand.
CCCGCGTGCCGCCCAGCTCACCGAGCACCCTGATGGCATGTGGGGGCTGCGTCGAGGGCGCCTGTTCGCCCGGCGCACGCCCCAGCCCGCCCTGTTCCTCGACCGTGACGGCGTGATCGTCGAGGAGGTCGACCACCTGCCAGCGCATCCAGCAGCTCGTCCCCGGCTTCGTCTACGTCGAGGCCCCGATCGGCGAGGACCCCGATAAGCGTGACTACCTGGTCTCCAACGCGAAGGTGGAGGCGACGGGCTTCCAGCCGGAGTGGGGCCTGGACCGTGGTCTCGAGGAGCTCATCCGCGGCTACCAGATGATCCGCAACTCGCGCTTCTCGAACGTCTAGGACGCCACGTTCAGCGCTCGCCGTGTGGCTTACTCGTGCCCCTCGAGGGGGGCGAGTGGCTTGCGCTCCGGCGAGCTGACCGAGGCGATCGTCAGGCTGGCGATCAGGTCGACCAGCTCGTGCTCATCCGCCGGGATCGCGGGGACGGGCAGGGTGATGCAGCCCAGCTCATGCACGTGGTGCGCGTCGCTGCCGATGGTGACCGGCAGGCCAGAGATGCGCGCCACCTCCGCGGCCATCGCGTTCTCGCGGTCGTTGCTGCCGCCGTTCTCGATCTCGATCGCGTCGATCAGCGTGAACAGCTCGTGCGCCGCCAGGTCCTCGGGCGTCGCGCCCTGTGGGAACACCGGGCGGCCGCCGGCGTGCACGGCGTCGAAGTAGTAGCGGAACGGATGCGCGAGGATGCTGAACATCCCGTTGGCCTTCGCGTGGGCCAGCACCTCGCGGCCATTCGAGGGCGCTGACATCCCCTCCGGCGCACCGAGCAGGATGATGTGCCCGACGTCCGTCGTGGCCTCCATCGCGCGATAGACCCGGACGCCCCAGCGGTCGAAGAACGCCTCGCGCTCCCACTCCGACCACACGCGGTAGTGCTCCGCGACCACGACGCCGCGGACGCCCGCCTCGGCGGCTGCTTCGCCGAGCTTATCGGTGCTGATGCTGGAGTCAGCCGACCCCGCGCGCGTGTGGACGTGGATCTCGAGCCACTCGGACGGCACTAGCGCGCGGCCTCCGGCTCCCTCGCCCACGAAGTGGGAGAGGGCTGGGGTGAGGGCCTCCGGCTCCGAATCACCTACGAACCCGAGCGGACGTTGAGCAGATCGCGCGCCATCACGACGCGTTGGATCTCCGAGGTGCCCTCGCCGATGCGGCGGATGCGGATCTCGCGGTACCAGCGCTCGAAGGGCATGTCCTTCGACATGCCGAGGCCGCCGTAGATCTGCATCGACCGGTCGATGACGCGGCTCGCCGCCTCGGTGCAGAGCAGCTTCGCCATCGACGACTCGAATCGGAACGGCTCGCCGCGCTCGGCCTTCGCCGCGGCGTCGAGGGCGATCCAGCGGCTCGTCCGCAGGTCGATCTCGTTGTCGACGAGCATCCACTGGATCGACTGGCGGCTGGCGAGCGGCTCGCCGAACGTCACACGCTGCTTCGACCACTCGACCGCGAGCTCGTGTGCGTACTGCGCGATGCCGAGGCACTCCGCGGCGTAGGGGATGCGGTTCCGCGCGAGGTAGTCGTTCGCAAGCGCGAACCCGCCGCCCTCCTCACCCAGGATCGCGGAGTGCGGCACGCGCATGTCGGTGAACGACAGCTCCGTGGTGTGGAACACGCGCATCACCTGGATCAGGCGGTTCACCTTGAATCCCGGCGTGTCGGTATCGACGATGAACGCTGTGATGCCCTGGCGGCCCTTCGTCGGGTCGGTGCGCACGTAGATAATCCCGAAGTCGGCGGTGTCCGCCCCGGAGTTCCAGAGCTTGCCGCCGTTGATCACCCAGCTGTCGCCGTCGCGCACGGCGCGCGTGCGGATCGCGCGCGCAGGGTCGGAGCCGCCACTCGGCTCGGACAGTCCGAAGAAGTGGCGCTTCTCCTCGCGGATCGCGGGGTAGAGGTACTTCTCCTTCTGCTCGTCGGTCGCGTCGTAGAGGTGCGCGGGGGGCGCCTCGCCGAACGCGCCGAAGGCGGGGGCGTACAGGCCCGCCTTGTGCTGCGTGAGCTCCTCCGCCACCATCGTGCGCGTCACGAGATCCATGCCCGGGCCGCCGTACTGCTCGGGAACGCTCATCTGCCACATGCCCATGTCCTTCACCATGTTGCGAAGGCGCTCGGTGTCCTCGGGGCTGACCTCGGAGCCGTCGGGGTCGATGTCGGCTTCGAGCGGGCGGACCTCCTCGCGAATGAACTTCCGCACCGTGTCGATGATCATCTGCTGCTCTTCGGAGCGTGCCATGTCCATCGTTAGATCCCCTCGCTCTTCCAGTGATAGCGGCCCAGGTACGGCACTCGAGGTGCGCGGGCGTCATGGTTCATTGCCGGCACGTCGTCGTAGTCCTCGCGGTAGCGCGTCAGGCACTCGACCCAGCGGCTGTACGCGTTGGAGTTCTCCTCGAGGCGGTAGTAGCGCGCGCGCTGCTTGAGCTCGGGCGCGATGCCGTCCGGCTGCGGGTGGGACCAGTTCCAGTGCTCGGAACCCGGCGGCATCCCGAAGATGCGATACAGTTCACCTCGTAGGCCATGGGGCGAGGTGCCGCCGGCGTAGCCGATGTAGATGCACGCGTGCTGTTCGTCGGCGATCTCGTAGACGCCCATGGTGCCGGGGACCTTCTTGAAGTCCACCGTGGGGTCCCAGGGCTTCCACTCTTTCCTGATCCGCATGGTCTCTCTCTCTCGGCGAGGGCGCTCCCGACGAGCCGAACGCTCGTGCCTCGTCACGATACGAGGTACACGCTCGCGTTCAATCCGGTATCGAGATGCGGCGCGAAATGCCCCCGACGGGCGCGCAAGGCGCGGACCGACGCCGAGGAGTGATGAGACGGGGTCAGGCTACACGGGCCAGAACGCGTCCGAAGTCGACTCGGGCGCGGCGCACGGCTTCCATCCACTGGCGGCGGCGCCTACCGGTACCTCCCGAGGCGCACCGTAGAGGTTCGCCATGGGCAGCATTTCGGTCAGTGACACACCCAGGAAGTCGCAGACGGAAAGCAAGACCGAGAGGGGGATCTCGTTACGGCCGTTCTCGTAGTTCGAGATGGATGCCTGCGTGACATCGGCGGCGAACGCGATCTCCTCCTGGGAGATGCGGCGCTCCTCGCGCAGGAATCGCAGGCGTGCGCCCACTTCAGCTCGAAGTTCTTGGGAAATGCGCTGTCGGAATGACATCCTCGCCCCTTCTGACCTAGCCCGTTGGCTGGTGTCCCATAACCTACGGAATCGGCAGCGCGACCCATACGTATGCTATACGCATATTCTCGTCCCCCCAGTACGTAAAGTGGGAACAATGGCATTGATAGCGAAGTCGACCCGGTTGCCCGCCCGACGCGCCGACGCCATTCAGCAGTTGTCGACCCTGCTGGCCGCCGCGACCGAGGGGGTGCCGTCGGTGGCGGTGCTGCGCGGTGCCGCCTTCGTTGGCAAGACACACCTGTTGGCGGCCACCGCCGAGGAAGCACGCCGCCGATCCTTTCACGTGGCCGAAGTGGACGCGCGGCTCTCCAGCCTCCCCTTCTACGCCGTAGACCGCCTCACACGGCAGCTCGGCGTGCGTAACGATGCCCCCGCGGACGACCTCGCGCGGCTCCACGGCCTGCGGCTCGCCTGCGAGCGTGCGGGCGCCGGTCGAGCGGGCGTCGCGATCATCGTGGACAACGCGGAGAGCCTGTCGCCGGGGGATGCGGCGGCGCTACACGACCTCATGGCGTCGGCGCCGCTCGGTGCGTTCTTCTGCCTCCTGACCGTGGGCGAGAGCGCGTCCACGCGCCGGACGACCAGCGACCTCATTGGCAGCACCGGATTGCAGCGCGCGCGACCGGAGTGGATCACGCTGGGCCCCCTGACCGACGAGGAGGTTGCATCGATCGCGGAGGAACAGCTGGGACCGGGACTGATGACGTACCGGTTCGTGCGGGACGTGTGCACGCTCTCGGGCGGCGTCGCCGGACACGCGGTCCAGATCATCCAGGCGGTGGATGCGCTGCCGCCGCAGGACCGAAGCCGGGTCATGACCGGCAGCGAACACATCGAGATCGCGCTGGTGCCGGGACCGCTGGTAGACGACCTCGTCGTGCCCCTGCAGGAGATCGGCGACGAAGCGCTCGCCGTCGGCCGGGCGCTCGCCGTCCTGCGCGGCCCCGCTACTGTGGAGGACATCGCGGTCGTCGCGAGCCTGCCAGCGACTGCTGTCGAACGCGCACTCAGCGTGCTCGAGGATCACGGCGTCCTGACAACAGCGCCGACGACCGGCAACGAGACGCACTCGTGGTTCAAGGTCCCCTTGATCGCCGTCGCGCTGCGGCGAACGACGCCGCTATTGCATTTCCGCACATTGAACCGCCGGGTCGCGGAGATGCGCGAGGGCGACGGCACCGCAACCCTGTCGTTGGATCCCGATCGACTGCAGCGACAGGCGGCCGCCTACTTCGCCAGTGCACTGCCACTCACGCCTGAACGCATGGACCGCATTGTGGATCAGGCGCAGCAGTTGGTATTGCATAGCCGGTACGCCGCCGCACGCAGGTTGCTCGAGGCCTCAATCGCGCGCGCTGGTGACGACCGGGCAGCCCCGCTGCCCCCACGCGCGTTCACCGTGCTCTCCGAGGCGCTCTCGCGATCGGGCGAGAACATCGAGGCGGGCCGGGCGCTGGACGTGGCGACGAGTGCGGAACCGTCCGGGGGCACCGCGGCTGAGACGATGATCCGGCAGGCGCGTACCGCTGTGTCGGTGGGACGAACGAGCAGCGCAATCGACGTGCTCGAGGTGGGCCTTGAACGCGAGGACATGGACGGCCCCACCCGCCTGCGGTTGACGATCGAACTCGCGCGGTTGCTGATCCTCAACCGCGATTCGGCGCGCGGCCGGTCGTTGTGCACAGAGGCCTACGAACTCGCCCACAGACTGGGGGATCGTCGCACGGCGACCGAAGCGGATCTTTCTCTGCACATCAGCTATGTGTACGCCGGCGAAGCCCAGCGCGCGCTGGCGCACTGCCGACGTGCCCTGATCGGCTCGGCACATCCTGACGCGCGCGGTCGGTTCCGCGCCCGCGCGCTAGCCGGGACGGGGCAGGCGATCTTCGACACGCGCGGCATCGGGCGTGGGCTCCACTGGCTGCGCCGTGCACATCGCGAGGCAGAGGTCGCGGAGGATCTGGCCACGGCGTCATGGACGAGCCAGTTGCTGGCGGAGGGTTGCATCGAGCATGGCGACTGGGACGAGGCGGCCCGCTGGACCGCCCGCGCCGTGCGGCTGGACAGCAGCCTGCACCGCGATCGATCACTGCCGCGATCGCGATCCCTGGACGCGCGGCTGCGTGCGCTGCGCGGCTTCCTGGACCCCGTCTGGGCCAGCCAGCTCGCGGAGCCGCAGCAGGAGTGGGCCGATTCCCCTCCGGCGACCGGAACCATCTGCATCGCTCACGTGGAGCACGCGATGCTCGCCGGGCGCTCGAAGCAGGCGCACGAGTTGGTGCGCGCGACGCTGAATCAGTACCGCGACCCTATCGCCCGGAACCGCGCGCTCGTCGTGGATCTGCTCCCCGCCGCCGTGACGACGGCTTGCGCGATGCGTGATCCGGATGCCGCGGCCGTGGCGATCGCAGAGCTGGCGAACCTGGCGGAGCTCGTCGGCGACGAGTTGTTGATTGCCCGGCCACTGCTCCGCTTCGCGCGGGCACAGGTTGCCGCGTTGGAGGACGACTGGGAGCTCGTCGCGCAGGAGAGCGCGCAAGCCGCGACTGAGATGACGCGCGTGGGCTACATGTGGCGTGCCGCGGACGCCTCCGCACTGGCCGGCGAAGCGCACGTGCGCCTCAAGAGCCCGGAAGCAGAGCAGCACCTCAACCGCGCCTATCGCACCTACCGCGAGATCGGCGCGCAGCCGCGCCTGACCGCGGTACGCGACCTGCTGCACGAGATCGGCAGCCGCGCCCCGCGCACCTCCACGCCGACCAGCGTCCTGACGGCGCGCCAGTGGCAGATCGCGCGCAGCGCCGCCGACGGCAAGACCGACGCGGCGATCGCCGCCGCGCTGTCGATCAGCCGCCGCACCGTCACCACGCACATGCACGACATCCTGGGCCGCCTCGACCTCACGTCGCGGCACCAGATCGCGGACTGGTTTCGCGAGAACCCCGAGGCGCGGCGCTAGCGGCGTACCCATGCCGGGGGTACGCGCGCGGGGGCGGCGCAACCGCGTGCGCTCCAGGCATCACGAATCGCAATGAAGCTGTGACGCCTCTGCACACACAGTTGAGCGCCAGAGGCGCTTCAATCGCTGTGGCCCCGGTGTTCGGGACCGCAGGACTGGCGAGGGCCAGTAGAACGCTAGGGGTAACAGGATGTCGATGTATCGAAAGATCACCACGGCGGGTGTCGCAGCCGCGCTGATGGCGGTGCTGATGGGCTCAATGCTCGCCTCCACCGCGATGGCGCAGCCCGCGCTGCCGTACAAGGCCTACGGCTCCGGTCTCCGGGTCGGTCAGGTCGTCCAGGCCCTCAAGGGCACCTCGACCGAGGTCGGTCGTGCCACGGTGGACGCGAACGGCAACTGGTCGTTCGACGTCACCCCGGACAAGGCAGTCCCGGGTGACGTCATCCGCTTCACGCTTGACGGCGCTCCGACCAATCAGGCCGTGACCTTCCAGAACGGCCAGTTCCCGCTTCCTCCCGGACTATCGCTGACCCTTGCCGCGGGCGTTGCCCCGACTCCGGCCCCGGCGAAGACCGGTAGCGCTGGCCTGGCCGGTCAGTCGGCTGGCACGAGCATGCTGCTCATCGCGATGCTGGGCGTCGGCGCCCTCGTCGCGGCGGCTGGCGCTCGGTCGATGACCCGCACCCGCTAACCAGCGAACACGCACCTCGTGCGGCCCGCTCGAGGAGGGCCGCACGAGGGCCGCGCACGACGCTCTCCAACAGCGCCACCTCACGCGGCCAGCCGAGACCTGTCTCGGCTGGCCGCTTCGCTATCCCCCGGGGGTCTGGTGGCCCCTTCCCCGGCGAGATATGTTGGATTCACAGCGTTCCCACCGACGCCCCACGTGATGCCGAGTGAGAGTCCATGTCATGGTCGTCGCATGGTTGCGCGCTCAAGCCACCTCGACGCGATCCCGTTGGATCGCCGCAGGCGCTGTCATCGTGGTCCTGATCGCCGTGGGGACATTCCTGACGAGGACGCCCAGCGCCCCCCCCGAGGTGGTGGTCCGCCCGCCCGAGGCGACGGTCAGCGCCACGCCGCAGGCATCCGCCCCTGCCGCGCCCACCGAGACCGGGACGCCCTTCCCCACCGGGCAGCCCAGCCAGCTCATCACCAACGTGAAGGACCTTGTCTCCAAGTTCGGCTACCCGCCCAACACCAACTATGCGACGATCCGTATCCCGCGGATTGGCGTGGATGCCAAGGTGGCTGCGAAGACTGTGGGCCGCGATGGCGTCATGGCCGCACCGGCAGGCCCCGCAGACGTGGTCTGGTACGACCTCGGCCTCTGGGACGGCCTGGGCGGTGCCCCCGGCGGCGGACAGAACGCGGTCTTCTCCGGTCACGTGGACTACGCGGATCCCGTCCCCTACGCCAATGTCACCTACCGCGGGCAGGCGGTGTTCTCTCAGCTTCACCTGCTCGCGCAGGGCGACATCGTCGAAGTTAACTACCGTGGCCAGACGTTCCGCTACAAGGTGGAATGGCGGCGTCAGGTCGGCTCGGAGGGGTCGGACTGGTCGAGCATCTGGTCGTCGAAGACTGGTGCGGACTCGCTGACGCTGTACACGTGCGGTGGGGAGTTCAACTTCCAGACCCGCCAGTACGCCGACCGCGTCATCGTCCGCGCCACCCGCCTCTAGTTCGGCTCGCCGATCGGGCCGTGCACCACCCGCGGGGCGCGGCGATCGTGCTCCCGATCGCTACGGCGTGCGCGCGGGGTACTCGAACGACATGTCGCGATCGAAGACGCCGCTGTACGGGGTGATCTGCGTGTTGCGCGGGGCGGCGAGGAAGACGCGCAGCTCGTCCCGCGTCTGCCCGCCCTGCTTCCACACATCGACGCCGGTCGAGCGCTTCGAGGCGTCGCCTCCGGGCAGGTAAGTGAACCGCAGCGAGACAGTCTTCCCGTCGGGGACGACCACCATGCCTGACAGCACGGAGACGCCATTCGCCACCACGAGACCGGGCGGGCTGCTGAAACCCTGCATCTCCTCGAAGGTGCTCCCGGCGGGGACGTAGATGCGGACGTAGTTGCCGAACACGCCGGGCATGGACACCATCCGCTTTCGCTCGTGATCCCACAGCTCTCCACCAACGCCGAGGCGGCGATAGCGTGCGCCGCTGAACGTCGATCGCTCGTTCGTCCACCGCACGAGGACGTCGACC
>CAMDAY010000035.1 GCA_945888895.1 Dehalococcoides mccartyi
GATCTGCACCGCGTGGACGCGTGCGCGTTCGATGTCGCGGTGTTCACGAACCTGAGCAGCGACCACCTCGACTACCACAAGACGATGGAGCACTATCGCTCCTCTAAGGGGCGCCTCTTCGAGATGCTCGACGAGCCGCGGCCCGAGAAGGCGAAGCGCGTGCGTCGTGCAGCCGTGGTGAACCGCGATGACCCGGCGTGGAAGTACTTCGCCGCGCGCACCAAGTCCCGCGTCGTCACCTACGCCGTCGAGGACAACGAAGCCGATGTCCATGTCGAGGGGCTGATGCTCTGGCCGGACGGCGCAACGTTCGCCCTCGTCGCCGACTCAGACGACGAGTCGGTCGAGGCGAGCATCCAGCTGCCGGGCGCGTACAACGTCGCGAATGCGACGGCTGCGCTCACCGTCGCTGCCGCGCTGCGCCTACCCGTCGAGGCCGCCGCCGCCGGCGTGGCCGCCTGCAAGGGCGTCCCCGGCCGCATGGAGCGCATCGAGGGCGCGCCGGTCGACGTGATCGTGGACTACGCGCACACGGGCGCCGCACTGCGCAAGGCCGTCGAGGCCCTGCGCCCGGTCGTCGAGGGCCGGATCATCACGGTGTTCGGCTGCGCCGGGGAGCGCGCGCGAGAGCGCCGCAGCGGTCTCGGCAGCGTCGCCGCGGAGCTCATCGACCTCTCGATCCTGACCGACGAAGACCCGCGCAGCGAACCGTCCGAGGCGATCATCGACGAGATCGCGCAGGCGATGATCGCTGCGGGCGCCGTCGAGGGTGCCAGCGAGGGGCATGGCTTCGAGCGCGTCGTCGACCGACGCGCCGCGATCGCGCGGGCCCTCGAGGTCGCGCATCCGGGCGACCTCGTGCTGATCGCCGGCAAGGGGCACGAATCGACGATCGAGTACGCCAACGGGCCGCAGCTGTGGGACGACCGTGCCGTCGCGCGCGAGGAGATCACGAAGCGCTTCGGGGCACCTGCTGGGAAGCCCCCGGTGCCAGTGCTCCTCGAGGATGACGAGGATGACGAGGATGACGACGACCTCGACGCGGCCGACGACCAGCTCGTCGACGACGAGGACGACTAGCCTCCGCATTGCGGTGTATTACGGACGCGTTAGACTCGGCCACGTCCGTGACCGCGTGCTGAGAGCCGTGCGAGAGCAGAAGAGGGTGCGATGACGACCATCGACGACGCGACCTACGCGCAGTACGTCCACGAGGACCTCGCGCACCTCATCCACCCGCAGTACTACGCGCCGGACCACCAGGCACCGGTGATCTTCGACCACGGCGAGGGCGTCTGGCTGACGGACGTGAAGGGGAAGCGCTACATCGACGCGCTGTCCTCGCTCTGGAACGTGGCCGTCGGCCACGGTCGAGGTGAGCTCGCGGACGCGGCAGCGGAGCAGATCCGGAAGGTCGCGTTCACCAACAACTACGTGGGCTTCTCGAACGTCCCGGCGATCCAGCTGGCGACGAAGACCGTGAGCCTCGCCTACGACAACATGGCCGCGCTGTTCTTCACGAACTCCGGCTCCGAGTCGAACGAGGGCGCGTTCAAGACAGCGCGCTTCTACTGGAACCTGCAGGGCCGCCCGACGAAGACGAAGCTCATCGCCCGCGAGCGCGCCTACCACGGCGGCACGCTGGCCACGATGTCCATGACCGGCCTGCCGGTGTTCTGGAAGTACTTCGGGCCGCTGGTGGACGGCATCGTCCACACGAAGAAGCCCGACAACCTCGAGTGCGACTGCGAGCCGAACACGGACGGCGAGTGCGCGCACTGGCTGGAGGCCGCGATCCTGCGCGAGGGCCCCGACACCGTGGCGGCGTTCATCGCCGAGCCGGTGAAGGGTGCCGGCGGCGTCTGGACGCCCGCGCCCGGGTACTTCGAGCGCATCCGCGAGATCTGCGACAAGTACGAGGTGCTGTTCATCGCCGACGAGGTGATCACGGGCTTCGGCCGCACGGGCTACATGTTCGCGCTGGAGCGGTGGAATGTGCAGCCGGACATCCTCTCGATCGCGAAGGCGATCACCTCCGGCTACATCCCCATGGGCGCGTTCATCGTCTCGCACCAGATCGCCGACGCGCTGAACAACGTCCCGAGCGACGCGCGGTTCATGCACGCCTACACCAACAGCGCGCACCCGACGGCCTCGGCGGTCGGCCTGCGCAACCTGCGGATCATCGAGGAGGAGCGGCTCGTCGAGAACGCGGCGGCGATGGGGGAACGCCTCGGCGACGGGTTCCAGCAGGCGCTCGGCAAGTCCGCACACGTGACCAACCTGCGACACCTCGGCCTGATTGCCGGGCTGACGTTGGTGAAGGACGCGAGAACCGGCGAGGCCTACGCGCCCGCGGACGGCATCGGCGGGAAGGTCGCGAAGCACATGCGCGAGGAGGGCGGGGTGATCACCCGCTTCGTCGGCGACAACCTCGTCTTCGCCCCGCCACTGGTCGTGAATGCTTTCGAGATCGACCACATCGTGGAGGCGACCGCGAAGGCGATCTCGGTGGTCACCGGAGCCTGAACATAACTCGTTACAGAACCGCTAAGGCTGCTGATCGGTAGGCGTTGACATCCTTGCCCGACCTGCTATCGTTCTGGGCAGGAAAGGGGGTGATGCTAGTGTCAGATGACAGTAGTCGCCAGGTGCGGGAAAACATGGGCATCTCGTCGGAGGTGTCTGAAACCTAACCCCCGTTCCTATGGGTGACGAACTAGGGCGCCCCGGCCGAAGCCGGGACGCCCTTTCGCTTTCTGTGACCCTGCGCGGAAAGCCGTCGCGGTCGTGATCGTCGCCTCGTCGATGTGGCAGCGTGGGGCGGCCCACCCCTGCCCCTCGTGCCTCCCTGCCGGAACAGCGCGGCGCGCAAGGGCGCGGGAGGGGCAGGAAATTGAAGGGCTTCGCCCTCCAAGCATCCCCGAGCAGACCTCACCCAAACCTTCTCCTACTTGCGGGGCCCCGGCGGGGCGGGCGACGCGGCTCTAGCTCCCCGAAGCGGGGCAAGAGCGCTGATGGGGTGCAACCCCATCAGATCACATCCCTCTTCCCGCGCCGGGAAGGGGGCAGGGGGATGGGCCGCCCCACGCCCCTGCACCGTCATTCAGTTCCCGATCGCCGCATCCGCATCTACGATGGGGCGACGAGGAACCCGCTATGCCGTTCGACTTTGATCGCTACCGCGCGCTGCGCCGCTCCTCGTCGGTCGGGGCCGAGGTCGTGTACCGCGAGAGCGTCGGCTCGACGATGGACGAGGCGCGCGCGGGGGCCTCGGCGGGGATGCCGGCGGGGACCGCGTACGTGGCAGGGGAGCAGACCGCCGGCCGCGGCCGTGAGGGCCGGACGTGGATCTCCGCCGCCGAGGCGGGCCTGTACGTCACGTACCACCTGATCCCGTCGCAGCCCACGGACGCCCCGCTGCTCTCGATCGCCGGGGCGCTCGCGCTCGCGGACGCCCTCGACCTCACCTGCAAGCTCCGGGTGGACCTGAAGTGGCCGAACGACGTGCTGCACGACGGTCGGAAGCTCGCGGGCGTGCTGGCCGAGGCACGACATAACCTCGGGCGGGCCGATGTGTTCCTCGGCATCGGGGTGAACCTGACGACCAGCCCGGCGCTCCCGTCCGGCGTGGCGATGATCGCCACCAGCGTCGCCGAGGCAGGCGCGGAGCCCCCGAGCCGCGAGGCGTTGGTCGCCGCGCTGTCCGGGGCCATCGAGCGGCGCGCGATGCAGGCGCAGGTCGACACCGACGCGATGATCGCCGACTGGCGCGCGCGCCTGACGACGCTGGGCACGCGCGTCCGGTTGCACACGCCGAGCGGGGACGTCGAGGGGCAGGCGGTGGACGTCTCGCCCTCGGGCGGGCTCGTCGTGCACCTCGACGGGGGCGGGGAGCAGTCGTTCGCCGCGGGCGACGCCATCAGCACCCGCGACGTTCCTTCGCTGGACATGCCGACGCAGGGTTAAGGCAGGCTTGTTGATCCTGCGCCGCAGCCCCCGTAGGCTCGAAACACGATGAACCGAGACGCGATCACCTCGATCCGCTCCGCGTACGCCCACCATGGCGCGCATGCTCATGTGCATGCCATGCCGTCGCGCGCGCGCCTGTCTCGGTAACGACACCTCATCCCGTCGAACCGCATGCCATGCAGGACCGCCCGTGACGGCGCAGCCGTGCCACGTCGTGCCCCTGAGTCCGTCACAGTCCGCCGAAGGAACCTAGAATGCCCACCGACACCCTGAACTCCACGGAGGCGAGCGCCATGCCCGATCGAGGGATGCCCGACCGAGGGCTTCGCAGCAACGGGATGCGCGACCTCGGCCCCGCCGACATGGCCCGCTTCCGCCAGATCGAGCGGACGTTCCTCGAGGCTTCGGCTGCCGCCGGCTACCGCGAGGTGCGCACGCCGACGATCGAGCCGCTGCACCTGTACACCGCTGCGGGCACGCTCTCCCCGCAGGCGTTGGATCGCGTCTACTCCTTCCTCGACTGGGACGGGTGGAGCGGCGAGCGCGTGGTGCTGCGCCCGGACGCCACCGTCGCTGTCGCGCGTTGGTACGGCGAGCAAGGCGGTCAGCAGGGTGCAGCCTCCGAGGCGCGCGTGTCGTACGTGCAGCCGGTGTACCGCTTCGCCGCCGAGGGCAACCGCGAGGTCTGGCAGTGCGGCGTGGAGCTCTTCGGCGTCAGCGCGCCGACCGCCGACACCGAGTTGCTGCTGCTCGCGAAGGACACGCTCGGGGCGATAGGGATCACGGACGTCACATGCGACCTCGCGCACGCCGGGCTGGTGCGCGCGGCCTTCGCCGCCGCCGGCCTGAACGCGACCGAGCAGTTCGAGGCGTACGACCGCATGCTCGACGGCGATGCGAGCGTGACCGCTGACCTCGTCGCGACGCACCCGCAGGGCGCTGCCGCGCTGCGCGTGCTGTCCGAGGTGGACGGCACGTCCGTCGGCTACGTCGCGAACCTGCGCGCCGCGATGCTGCCGGTCATGCCGGAGGCCGCAGGTGCCCTGGACGAGCTCGAGGCCGCCGCGCGCGCACTCGAGGTGGCCGGGGTGCCGTTTCGGCTGCGCGCCGGCACCGCGCGGTCGTTCGAGTACTACAGCGGCCTGACGTTCCGCTTCAGCGCGGCTGGCCGTGACTGCGTGAGCGGCGGCCGCTACGACGGCCTCGCCGAGACGATCGGCGGGGTGGCCGCGCCGGGCTGCGGTTGGGCCGCGGACATCCTGGGGCTGGCCGCCATTCTCGGCGACGGGGTGCTCGGGTAATGGCGGCGAACGAACCGCGCGCCGTGCGCGTCGCGCTGCCTCGAGGTGACCTGCGCACGCCCGTCGCGGACCGCCTGCGCGCGGCCAGCTTCATTGTCGAGGGCTACGGCGAGGGATCGCGCTCGTACCGCTTCGAGGTGAACGACATCCCTGGTGTGCAGGTGCGCGTGTTCTCCGACGAGGACATTCCGATCCAGGTCGCGCTGGGCCACTACGACTTCGGCATCGCGAGCCGTATGTGGATCGACGAGCTCCTCGTGCGGTTCCCGAACGACTCGATCGTGCCGCTGCGCCGCCTGGACATCGAGGGCGACACGCTCGTCGCCGCGGGCGCCCCGGGCTCGACGCTGGAGGGACTCGCGTCAGCGGGCGTCATGCGCGTCGCCACCGAGTACCCGAACATCGCCCAGCACTACCTGACGCGCCTGCGCGTGCCGGACTACCGGCTGTACGAGGTCTGGGCGCAGGCCGAAGCCTGGCCGCCCGAGGACGCCGAGCTGGCGATCTGCACGGCCTCCGCCGCGCGCAAGGAAGGCCTCGCGGTCCTCGACGAGGTACACCGCGGCGGCGTCTGGCTGATCGCCAACCGCGAGGCGCTCGCCACGCGCGACCTCTCTGCGGCGCTTGGTCCGCTGGTGTCGCTGCCCGGCAGCAGCGAGTGGGGCGGCATCGTGGAGCCCGATCGCCTCGACGTGCGCCGCGCCGCGCCTCGTGCCGTCGAGGAGCGCACGGCGTTCCGCATCGCCGTGCCGGACGGGCACGCGCAGCGCCACACCGTGACCGCGCTCGCGCAGGCCGGCATCGCCTTCGAGGGCTACGAGGAGGGGCGCGCCGACCGCCACCCCGTCTCCAGCGACCCCGAGGTGATCGTGAAGGTGATGCGTCCGCAGGACATGCCGCGGGCCGTCGCCCTGGGCCACTTCGACCTCGCGATGACGGGGCGGGACTGGCTGCGCGCCTTCACCGCGTCGTTCCCGGCGGCCCCGGTTGTCGAACTGTGCGACCTCAAGCGCTCCAAGTACCGCATGGGCGGCGTGATCACCGAGGACCTCGAGGTCGAGACCATCGAGGAGGCGATCGCGATCTGGCGCAAGGATGACCCCGAGCGCCCGATCCGCGTCGCGTCCGAGTACGCCAGCCTCGCCGATGAGTACGCGCGGTCGCGCCACCTGGGGAAGTACCGCGTGATTCCGATCTCCGGCGCGTCCGAGGGCTTCGTCCCGGAGGACGCCGAGATCCTGATCGAAGGCACGGAGACAGGCAGCACGCTGCGCGCGAACCGGCTGCGTATGATTGACGTGATCATGGAGTCCACGAACTGCGTGATCGGCGCCGTCGAACGGCCCTCGGGCCGTCGGGGAGAGTTGCGTGACCAGTTCGTCGAGCGCCTCGCGGCTGCCGCCGAAACCGCAGAACAAGTGACTGGTTAGCAGCGGGAAGTCGAGGACACATGCCCTCGCTTGGATCGCACATGGCGCGCTCACGCGTGGTTGCGGATCGTCTTCGACTCCCTGAGATCGATGCGGATCGCGGCGCGTACTACCTCGGCAGCACGGCGCCTGACATCCGCGTGATCACGCGCATGGACCGGCGCGTCACGCACTTCTACGAGCTGGACGAACTGGGCGATCAGGATTCGGTGTCGAGGATGTTCGAGGCACACCCCGGATTGTCGACGCCCGCCGGCCTCGACGCCGCGACGACCGCGTTCATCGCGGGCTACCTGACACACCTCGTGCTGGATGAGGCGTTCATCAGCGACGTCTACCGGCCGCACTTTGGCGCATTCTCCGAGCGCGGGGAGAATCCGTACTCGAACGTCCTCGACCGGGCGCTCCAGTACGAGCTCGACCGCCGCGACCGAGAGGATCGAGCGGCGATGGCGGAGATCCGCGAGGCGCTGGCCGTCACGACGGCCCCGACCCGCATCCCGTTCATCGCGGACGAGCACCTAGTGGAGTGGACGACGGTGTCCGAGGACATCGCGTCGCACCCCGCGGACTATGGGCGCTTCCGCCGGATGATGCAGCGCCACCTGGAGGGCGCCGGGTACGGCGTCGATGACATCAACACGTTTGTCGAGGAGCCCGCGGTGCTCCTGGGCGAGGCGTTCGGCATCGTGGACGAGGAGCGTATCGAGCGTTTCTGGCACGATGCAGAGGAACGCATGACCGACCGCGTCAGGAGCTACCTCCGATGACGACTGAACTCACCGGGACGACCGAGGAATCCGCGCCGCCCGAGCCCGACGCTCCAGCGATCACGCCCGCGGTCCCGACGACCGCCCCGACGACGCGCACGCTGCGCATCTTCGCCGACCTCGAGATCGCGCGGGCGCAGGTGATCCGCCGCGCGCCGCTGTCGGAGCCCGCGCTGTCCGAGGCGGTACAGGCGGGCATCGACGAACTGTGGGGCGAACCGACGTCACCTGCGCTGCACGTCGCGAAGATCCTCGACGCCGTCTCGCGCGAGGGCGACGCGGCCGTCGCACGCTTCTCGCAGCGCTTCGACGGATCGTCGTACGAGACGGTCGAGGTCTCGCAGGACGAGATCGCCGAGGCGTTCGAGCGCGTGTCGCCCGAGGATCGCGACGCGATCCAGTTCGCGGTGAACCGCGTGCGCCGCTACCACGAGACGCAGATGGAGCACGCACCCACCTCGTTCAACACGCGCGGCACGGGGATGCTCGTGCGCCCGCTAGCGCGCGTCGGTGTCTACATGACCGGCAGCGATGCAGCGCTGCCCTCGTCGGTGATCCACACGGCGATCCCCGCCGTCGTGGCGGGCGTCGAGGAGGTCATCGGTGTCACTGCGGCGCGTGCGGATGGCACCGTTAACCCGCTGAAGCTCGTCGCGGCGCAGATGTCTGGCATGAAGCGCGTGTTCCGTGCCTCGGGAGCGCAGGCGATCGCCGCGCTCGCGTTCGGGACGGCGACGATCCCGCGCGTCGACAAGATCGCGGGGCCGGGTGGCATCTTCGTCACGCTCGCGAAGCAGCAGCTCTTCGGGCGCGTGGGCATCGACGCGATCTACGGCCCGACCGAGACGCTGGTCGTCGCGGACGAGTTTGCCTCGGCAGAGCTCTGCGCCGCCGACCTGCTCGCGCAGGCGGAGCACGATGTCCTCGCGACGCCCGTGCTGATCACCACGAGCCGCGCGCAGGCCGAGGCGGTCGCCGCGGCGATCGAGGTGCAGCTCGCCACGTTGGAGCGCGAGCCGATCGCGCGCGCGGCCGTCGCTCGTGGTGGCGCGGTGATCGTGCGTGACCTCGAGGAGGCGATGGCGCTCGCGAACGAGTTCGCGCCGGAGCACATGTGCCTGCTGGTGCAGAACCCGGAGGCGCTGCTGCCGCTGGTGAAGAACGCCGGCGGCGTGTTCCTCGGCGAGTCGTCGCCGGAGGTGCTGGGCGACTACACGGCGGGTCCGAGCCACGTCATGCCGACGGGCGGCTCCGCGCGCTTCGCAGGGCCGCTGTCCGTCCTCGACTTCCTCAAGATCACCTCGATCATCGCGCTGTCGCGGGAGGACCTCGGTCGCCTGGGCCCGTACGCGGCGCGGCTCGCGCGGGCCGAGGGCCTGACGGGCCACGCGCGCAGCATCGAGTACCGGCTGGACGGCCGCTGATGGCGCGCTTCGACCCCGTCGAGGGCCTCCGACCGGCATTGCGCACGCTGCCCGAGTACCAGGCGCTCGAGGACCTCGAGGAGGTCGCCGCGCGCTACGGCGTCGATCCCGCCGATGTGATCAAGATCGACGGCAACGAGAACGCGTGGGGCCCTTCGCCGCGCGTGATCGAGGTGCTGCGCAAGCTTGACTACCACGTGGAGTGGTACGGCGACGACAACCAGACGGCGCTGCGCGCGGCGCTCGCCGGACGCCTGGGCGTGCCGGCGGACTGCGTCATCGCGGGGTCGGGCTCCGACGAGCTGATCGACCAGATATTCCGGATGTATCTCGGAACCGGCGACGCGATCGTCACTGCCTCGCCGACGTTCGGGATGTACGCCTTCGACGCCTCGCTGCACGGCGCGCGCGTCGTCGACGTGCCGTTGCGCGACGACTGGACGTTCGACGAGGACGCGATGGTCGCCGCGGCGCGCGAGGCGAAGGCCGTGTTCATCCCCTCGCCGAACAATCCGACTGGCACGCTGCTGCCGGTGACGCTGGTCGACCGGCTGCTGGAGACCGGCGCGCTCCTCGTCGTCGACGAGGCGTACATCGAATTCGCGGACGTCGCCTCGCTGGCCGCGCGTGCCGCCGCCGAGGATGGCCTGATCGTGCTGCGCACGCTGTCGAAGTGGGGCGCGCTCGCCGGCCTGCGTATCGGCTACGGGGTGATGAGCCCGGCGATGGCCGACCTCTTCCGCCGCGCGAAGCAGCCGTACAACGTGAACGCCGCCGCGGAGGCTGCCGCGATCGCCGCCATCGAGGACGCCGCCGTCCTCGACGAGCGCGCGCGCATCGTCGCCTCGGAGCGAGAGCGCGTGACGCGTGAGCTCGCGCGCCTCGAGTGGATCGAGCCGGTGCCGTCGCAGGCGTCGTTCGTGCTGATGAAGCTCGCGCGCGGCGACGGGCGCACACTGCGCGATGAGTTACGCAAGCGCGGCATCTTCACGCGATACTTCAAATCCTCGAGGCTGCGCGACTACCTGCGCATCTCGATCGCAAAGCCCGAGCAGAACGACCGCGTACTCGCGGCGATTGCTCAGATCGGTGAGGAGCTGGCGCATGGCTGAGCTGAACGACCGACGCGCCGAGGTCACGCGGGACACCGCGGAGACCAGCATCCGCGCGACCGTGAACGTTGACGGTACCGGCATCGCCGAGGTCGCGACGGGCATCGGCTTCTTCGACCACATGCTGACCGCGTTCGCGAAGCACGGCCGCTTCGACATCACCGTCGCCGCGCAGGGCGACTTGCACATCGATGCCCACCACACGATGGAGGACGTCGCGCTGGTCGTCGGGCAGGCCTTCGATAGGGCGCTCGGTGATCGCGCCGGCATCGTCCGCATGGGGGACGCGCTGGTGCCGCTGGACGAAGCCCTCGTGCAGTGCGTGATCGACATCTCCGGCCGGCCGTTCGGCGTCATCGACCTCGACTTCGTCGGCCCGATGATCGGCGAGGCGCCGACGCAGATGGTGGAGCACGTCCTCCACTCCTTCGCGATGGCCGCGAAGCTCACGCTGCACGTCCGCCAGCTCGCCGGTGCCAACGACCACCACATCGCGGAAGCCTCGATGAAGGCGCTCGGCCGCGCCCTCGACAAGGCGACCGCCCTCGACCCGCGCATCGTCGGCCAGATCCCCTCGACGAAGGACACGCTGACCGCGTGACTGGTGACGTGATGGACGAGGTATCGACCGCCGACCTGCTCGCGTTCGCCCTCGAGCTCGCCGAGGAGGCGGACGGCATCTCGATGTCGTTCTATCGAGGTGATCTCGGGACGACGACGAAGGCGGACGGCACGCTGGTGACGCGCGCGGACAGGGCCGTCGAGGCGCACCTGCGCGCTCGCATCACCGCGCTCTTCCCCGAGCACGCTGTTCTTGGGGAAGAGCAGGGCTTTACCGCTGGTACCGCCAACGAGGCGCGCTGGATCCTCGACCCCATCGACGGCACGCACGGCTTCGCGCGCGGCATCCCCGTGTGGGCGACGCTGATCGCCTGCGAACGCAACGGCACCATCGAGGTCGGCGTGGCATCCGCGCCCGCGCTCGGCACGCGGTGGTGGGCGGGGCGCGGCCTCGGCGCGTGGCGTGCGGCGACGGCCGTCCGCGGTGGCGAGCCGGAGCGCATCGCGGTCTCCTCGATCGGCACGGTCGAGGAAGCACAGGTGCTGTACGGCGCGCACGGCCTGTGCCTCGAGCGGTGGGGGGAGCGCTTCGAGTCGTTGCTCGCCGGCGCCTGGCGCACGCGCGGCTTCGGCGACTTCTGGTCCCACTGCCTCGTCGCGGAGGGCGCCGCCGAGGTGATGCTCGAAGGCCACATCAGCCCGTGGGACATTGCCGCCGTGCAGGTGATCGTCGAGGAAGCGGGCGGCCACCTCACGGATGGCGCCGGCACCCTCACGATCGACGCCGGCTACTCCATCACCTCGAACGCTGCGATCCACGATGTGGTGCTGAGGGTTCTGAGGGCCTAGGCGGATCCGTATACTCGTGTGATGGCGAACGAGATTGTCTTTGCTGTCGAGGAAGCCCCCGAGGGTGGTTACACCGCCTCTTCGGTGGGTGACGGCTATGCCATCTTCACCGAAGGGGACGACCTCGAAGAGCTGCGCGAGATGGTCCACGACGCGGTGATGTGTTCGTTCGAGAACGAGTTAGAACTCCCGACGCAGATTCGACTTCACTTCGTCCGCGACGAGGTGATTCCAGTCGACAAGACGCGCCCGCCATTTGTCCGTTCTGAGACCCGCTGACACTCCATCTCGCGATCGACCAGATAGCAGTCGCTTCGCGACTTGAGTTCGCTCAGTCTTAGTGTGGCTGCTTCCCCACGTCCGGTTCAGTTCGACCAGCGTCTTGCAGAAGGTGCGCCCCGAGTTTCGCCGCGCATTCCGGATGTAGAAAAATCAGGCGCTGTCCGTTGGCTCCGAGCGCCGGTGCTCCGGACCAGTACACCATCGGGTACGTCTCGATCTCCAGGGAGCACAAGAAACAGGCGCGATCCTTCGCGAACGGCTCATAGATGAATGCCGAGAGAGCTTCATTCTCGCTGCCCGTTTGTGGGTGTGGAGGCGTCATCGCTGCTTCATCGGTCGGAAGTGGTCCGCTTATCCAACCCATCGTTGTTACGCCTTCACGACTTCCGCCACCGTGAACTCGTAGTCCTCGATGACGGCGTTGGCGAGCAGGCGGTCGCACATCTGCTTCACGGCGTCGCCGGCGGCGGCCTCGGACGCCGCGTCGAGGGTCACGTCGATGCGCTTGCCGACGCGGACGGCGCTGACCGCCTCGAAGCCGAGGGCGTGCAGACCGTCACGGACGGCGAGGCCCTGCGGGTCGTTCACCAGCGGGCGGAGCATGACGTTGATGTGCGCGAGGTAGGTCGACATTGTTTCTCCTGAGGGAGAGCCCCTCACCCTAGCCCTCTCCCGCATGGCGGGAGAGGGGATCAGAAGTGGTTAGTCCGGCAGCTCTTCGCCGGTGATGCGCCGGTAGGCCTCGAGGTAGCGCTCGCTGGTGGCGGTCACGATCTCGGGGGGGAGCGTGGGGCCGGGGGCCTGTTTGTTCCAGCCCTGCGCCTCCAGCCAGTCGCGGAGCGGTTGCTTGTCGAACGACGGCTGATCGTGGCCGGGGTCGTACTCGCGAGCGGGCCAGAACCTCGAGGAGTCCGGGGTCATGACCTCGTCGATCAGGGTGGGCTCGCCGTCGATCAGTCCGAATTCGAACTTCGTGTCGGCGACGAGGATGCCGCGCTCGGCGCACGTGGTCGCGCCGTAGCGGTACAGCGCGAGCGAGCGCAGCTTCACCGCGTTCGCCGCCTCGACGCCGATCAGCGCCTCGACCTCCTCGTACGTCATCGGCGCGTCGTGGGCCGGTGGCTCGGCCTTCGTCGAGGGTGTGAAGATCGGTTCGAGGAGCCGGTCGGCCAGGCGCAGGCCGGGTGTCAGCGGGACGCCGCTGACGATGCCGTGTTCCTGGTACTCCTTCCACCCCCCGCCGACGAGGTAGCCACGTACCACGCACTCCACCTTCAGCACCTCGCCGCGGCGCATCACCATCGAGCGGCCGAAGTAGGCGGGGTCCGTGACGCCGAACTCCTCGGCGTTCGTCTCGTCGAGGACGGCGATGAACGCGCTGGGGACGACGGCGCTGGTGCGGTCGTACCAGAACTTCGAGATGCGCGTGAGCACCTCGCCCTTGCGCGGGACGGGGTTCGGCAGCACCACGTCGAACGCCGACACGCGATCCGTGGCGACGAGGAGCAGGCGTTCGCCCTTGTCGTCCGGGGCGAGCGAGTAAACGTCGCGCACCTTGCCCTGGTGGATGCGCGTCAGGCCGGGCAGATCGGTCGTCAGCATCGGCGCGTGATGTGCGGGTGCGGTCATGCGAGCAGTCCCATCCGCCGGAACGAATCATCGACGTGCACGAGGTACGCCTTCGGGTCGAACACCTCGTCGAGCTGCTGGCTGGTGAGGCGTGTCGTCACGTCGGGGTCGGCCTCGAGCAGGGTGCGTAGCGGCACGTCCTCGCGCCACGCCTTCATCGAGTTGCGCTTCACGATGTCGT
>CAMDAY010000036.1 GCA_945888895.1 Dehalococcoides mccartyi
GTTACACGCCACATCGGGGCCACCAGCCACGGCAAGCGCGGCGGGCGTGACACTACCCGGCACCGCGGCGCCGGCCGCAGTCTTCACCCCACCGATGGTGGCGTTCATCGGCCCGAAGGACATAATGGGGAACGGCAGCACGAACGTGCCGTCACCTGCGACCGGGCTGTTCACGCTGGCTGGCGCGCCCGTGCCGCCTGTAAGGTTGATCGTGATGATGCTACCCGCGGGTACGTTCGTCAGCACACCGCAGACGATGCCGACGCTGTTGCCACCGAGGCCAGCGTTGCCGGTCGAGAACGGTGGGTGATCAAAACCCAGCGCGATCTTCCCGCCGAACGGCGCGGGAGTCGGCGTGCCGGCGGGGGGAGTGGCAGTCGCTGCTGCGGCCGTCGCGGGAGTCGGAGTCGAGGTCGGCGGAGGCGTGCGCATCATCGTCTCGCGCGAGATCCGCTCTCGCTGAAGGCGCTCGTCGATATCGCGATCGCTCTCGCACATCTGGCCCGGACCGTAGGCCATCAGGAGCGCCGCGAGCGTGGTGGCGGCGAGCAGCAGGCGGCGCTTGCCTCTTGGGGTGATCATTTGCACATCCCTTCATCACGTCGTGACTCGACGGAGAATGGAGGGTTCATACTCGTGTCGAGTGAGGCCTGCAATCGGATACCGCACACACGTGTGCCTTGACGCGACCGCTACGTTGAGGTTAAATACAACTAAATTACTCAACATTAAGGTGTTTAGCACCTGCAGGGGGATACATGACCATCCGACTGGGCGACGCCGCCCCTGACTTCACCCAGGACTCCACCGAGGGGCCCATCCACTTCGCCGACTGGAAGGGCGACTCGTGGGTGATCCTCTTCTCTCACCCCGCTGACTTCACGCCCGTCTGCACCACGGAGCTCGGTCAGGTCGCGTACCTCAAGCCGGAGTTCGACAAGCGCAACGTGAAGCCGATCGGCCTCAGCGTGGACGGGCTCGAATCGCACGAGAAGTGGGTCGGCGACATCAAGGAGACGCAGGGCGCGGCACTCAACTTCCCGCTGCTCGCGGACGCCGACCGCAAGGTCGCGACCCTGTACGACATGATCCAGGGCGAGGGCGCGACGACGACCGTGCGCTCGGTGTTCATCATCGACCCGAAGGGCGTCGTCCGCCTCACGCTGACCTACCCGGCAGCGACGGGCCGCAACTTCGACGAGATCCTGCGCGTCATCGACTCGCTCCAGCTCACGGATGGATACAAGGTCGCGACCCCCGCGAACTGGAAGTCCGGCGAAGACGTGGTCGTCCTCCCGGCGATCAAGAACGAGGAAGCTGACAAGCTCTTCCCGAAGGGCTACACGGAGCACAAGCCGTACCTCCGCACGACGCCGGACCCGCGCGGCTAGCCGCCCGCACCTCGCGACGGATCGCAGCCATTCCGGAACGCCGCCCCTCACCGGGCGGCGTTCCTGCGTGCGGGTCACAGCCTTCTTTCGTGACGGCGCCCCCAACGCAGGAACGCGCCTCCCGAACAACTCGGTGGGTTTATACCCCCACGGGGTTTGACATGGGGCCTCCGGCTGTGTTTCCGTACCGCCGCGCACAGGAGGAACGATGCCGTACGACCCCATCCCCGACCGCTGGGACATCGACACCGACGTAGTGGTGGTAGGTGCCGGCAACTCCGGGCTGCCCGCAGCGATCGAGGCCCACGACAAGGGCGTCAAGGTGCTCCTGCTGGAGAACAACAAGTACATGGGCGGCCTCATGCGGGCCTCCGGTGGCTTCATGTTCTTCTGCGACACGCACGTCCAGAAGAAGCTCGGTGTCGAGGATCACATCGAGTGGGGCATCGAGGACGAGCTTGTGATGAGCGACTTCCGCGCGGTGCCGGAACTCGTGCGCACCTACGTGGCCAACGGCGCCGAGACGTGCTCCTGGCTGGAGCGCCTAGGCCTGACGTGGGCGGACAAGCTGACGAACGGCGACTGGGGCGCCGGCGCCCGGCGGGACCGTCACGTGCTGCGCACGCACTTCGCCGGCGTGTCGTCGAACGGCTTCTACCCGGGCGGCTTCCCCGACGGACAGAACGGCTTCGCGCTCACCACGGTGCTCGAGAAGACGGTCAAGAACCTCGGCATCGACGTGCGCTTCGAGCACCGGATGCGCCGCATCTTCCGCGAGCCGAACGGCCCCGTCGTCGGCATCGAGGTCGAGACGCCCGGCGGCAGGATCAACGTGCGCGCACGCAAGGCGGTCATCCTCGCCAGCGGCGGGGCGACGACGAACGAGCAGCTCGTCAAGGCGTGGGACCCGCGCCTGGTCAACGACGCGATGTACTCCGACGGCCTGCCGTACATGGAGGCGATGGGCGACGCGTTCATCGCGGGCGAGGATGTGGGCGCGGGCCTGAGCGACATGTCGTTCGTCGCGTTCCTCCCGGTGAAGTTCGGCAGCATCTACTACAGCCTCTCGCAGACCGAGGTCGAGGAGGGCATCAAGGTCCAGCCGACCGGCGTCCTCATGACCGCGAAGAATGAGGGCTACCAGCGCGTCATCCTCGTGAAGAACGACGGCACGCGGTACATCAACGAGGCAGAGGCGACGCACAAGAACCCGGACATCCCGCGCGACGTGAACTCCGTCCCGCCGGCGGAGTACCCGGAAGAGCCGTTCATGCGGAAGTTCCTGGCGCTGCCGAACCCGAAGAACGTCTGGGCCGTCCTGGACGACGACCAGGTCGAGGCGCTGGGCTGGCCCAAGGATCAGCTCAACGACCCGCAGCCGCTGCGCGGTCGTGGCCTCGACCCGAAGAGCGTCGCCGTGGCGAACACTCTGGAGGAGCTCGCCGACAAGATGGGCGTCGACAAGGCGAACTTCATGGAGACGACGCGCCGATACAACCGCTTCGTGGATTCGGGCGTGGACGAGGACTTCGGCAAGCCGCAGCCGCTCTTCGCGATCCAGAAGCCGCCGTACGTGGGCGTGAAGATGAACGTCATCCGCCACACCCCGGCGGGCGGCATCCGCATCAACACGAAGGCGCAGGTCCTGGACCGCTGGGCGCAGTGGGACGGCCGCAAGGCGGTCGGCATCGACGAAGAGGCGGTGATCCCGCACCTCTACGCGGTCGGCGAGGCTTCGGCGTTCGTCGGGTTCCGGCGCGCGCATCGCAAGACCGGCCCGATCCTCACGATGGGTCGCATCGCCGGCCTCGCCGCCGCGGACGAGCAGTCCATCTAACCTCCACCGTTTGAGGATGCACGATCGCGAAGGGGAGGCGTGAGCCTCCCCTTCGTCTTGTCGGCGCGACGCGGGAGGGCGGAGCCGGGCGGGGTCTCGATACTGAAAGTGATGTCGAGGTTGGCAGGGCGGGGCGGCCCATCCCCCATCCGTGCCGTCCTGGAGAACCGCGCTACGCGCGGGGCGCGGGAAGGGGGACGAAATGCGAGGGCTTCGCCCTCGCGCTCCCGATCCAGACCGAGGGTGCTTCGCACCTCGCGCACCGCCCTCACCCTGCCCTCTACTCCTCGAAGGGAGCGAGGTTCTGAACGTGCTCAGGCACCCGAGCTGGTGATCTGCGTTCGGCTCCCCCCGGCCCATCCGTCTCGCTCGCCCTGATCGGTCTAGAAACGGACGATTCCGCCGGGAGTGTGAGGGGCGCAGCCCCTCACAACACCTTCTGATCAGAACCCCTCCCGGCGCGGGAGGGGCAGGGGTGGGCCGCCCCTCGCGGCCACCTCGACGTGGCTCGCGAACGTCGATGCCCCGCCCGGCTCCGCCCTCGACGGGGCTAGGCGTCGAGGAGCTTGCGCTTCTGCGCCTCGAACTCGTCGGGCGTGAGGACGCCGCGGTCGCGGAGGTCGGCGAGGCGGGACAGCTCCTGCGCGGAGGAGTGGCCCGCGCCGCCGCCAGCGTACATGCGCTGCTGGTTCAGCTCGCCCTGGTGGTAGATCGTGCGCTGCACCTGCTCCGGATCGTGGATGTCCTTGAACACGTTGTGCCCCGACTCGCTCGCGGACTGGATGATCAGGTCACCCGCGCCGAGGATGCGCTCGAACATCGTCTGCTCGAAGCGCACGTCGTTGATCGCCTCGAGCGGGATCTCCATCGATGATCGGGCGATGACGCCCTCGCGATGGATCACCCGGTCGCTGGTGACGACGAAGCAGGAGGTCCACCAGCTCAGGAACCGCGGCACGGGAATGATCAGCAGCACCACGAGCCCGGTGACGAGCACCGTCCACCGCGCCCACGTCTGCGTGTCACCGTCGGGCAGCCACGGCAGCAGCAGTGCGCAAGCCGCGACAACGACCACCGTCAGGAGCGCGGGCCACACCAGCACGATCCAGTGCGGGCGCAGCATGAGCACCAGCGTCTCGCCCTCGATCAGCAGCCGCTTCGGGAAGGCCATTGTCGTCTCCTCGGTCCGCGCGCGAATCGTCGCAGTCTAGCGCGGCATCGCGAAGAGACGGGCGGCGGATGGCGAGGCTACATCCGCGGAGCCTCATGGCGGCACACTCGAAGGCTCCGCGGACGCACGCCCAGGGGGGAGGATCAGTAGCTGCCCAACAGCGTCATGACGAGGTTGGAGACGGGCGAACCGAGGACGCGTACGCTCAAGGCGCCAACGACCGCGACACCCGCGAGGACCAGGCCGTACTCCACCAGCACGCGACCGCCGTCACGGCGCACCTCTGCCGCCAGCGTCGAGCAGAGTCCACTGAGCTGGCGCACGCTGGTCATCGACCATCTCCCGCCCGCGGGCCCGGAAGACCAGCGCGCCACTGCACAGTCCGTAACGGTGATCGCTCGTCGCGCGTTCGGTGGCCGGGACGGATTGCGCTGCGCGCGCCCCTCTGCCAGCACCGTTGCTGTATAAACGTCCGTGATGTGAGAGAGGTGCCGCGTGAGCGACCGAGTCGAGCTCTACTACCAGCCTGGCTGAAGCTCCTGCCTTCGCGCGAAAGAGTTTCTTTCGAACCATCAGATCGATTTCGAGCCCATCAACGTCGTCGGCAACGCCGAGGGACAGGCGCGTCTGCGCTCGCACGGCTTCGACACCGTCCCCGCCGTGGCGAAGGGCGACGGCATCGTCTCCGGCGGTGACCTGAAGGCGATCGCCGAGCTCGTCGGGTTCGAGTACGACCCGCCCGAGATTCTCCCGCCCGCGGTGCTGATGGAACGCTGGTACGAGATCATCGAGACTGCCGCGCGGATGATCCGGCAGATCCCGTCGGACAAGCTGTCGCTCACGTCGCCCGACCGCGACCGGCCGCTGATCAACCTCGCGTACCACGCCGCCACGATCGGCCGCACCTTCCTGCGGGTGTACGACGAGGCCGACGGCAACGAGCGGATGCCCGTCGACGTCACCACCGCCGAGCAGGTCGCTGCCGTCGCCGACGGGACGCGTCAGCTGGTGGAGACCTGGTGGACCGAGATCGGCGTCCACGATCCGCTCGACCGGGTCGTGGAGTCGTACCAGGGGATCCAGACGTTGCTGGAGTACCTCGAACGGGAGACGTGGCACACGGCGCAGCACACGCGCCAGATCACGATGTTCCTCGAGCAGTTCGGCATCACGCCTGACCGCCCCCTGCGGCCGGAGACGATCGCGGGGTTGCCGATGCCCGAGCGCATCTGGGACTAGCGTCGGCGCGTGGCTCGTCGCAGGATGTCGGCGTGGACTTCCTCATCGACGGCCCGAAGCGCTCGAAGCACACGCTGATCCTCGCGCATGGGGCGGGGTCGCCGATGGACCATGCGTGGATGACCACCGTCGCGCAGACGATCGCAGCACAGGGCGTCCGCGTCGCGCGCTTCGAGTTCCCGTACATGGCCGCGCGGCGCACCGGTAGCCGCCGTCCACCCGACCGCGAGCTAGTGCTCCGCAAGACGTGGCTCGAAGCGATCGAGGATCTGGGCGGCGGAGCGAAGGTCGCCATCGGCGGGAAGTCGATGGGTGGGCGCATCGCCAGCATGGTCGCGGACGAGGCGGGCGTGCGGGCGCTCGTATGCCTCGGCTATCCGTTCCACCCGACCGGGCGCCCGGAGCAACTCCGCACGGCGCACCTCGCGACGTTGCGCACGCCCACGCTGATCATGCAGGGCGAGCGCGACGCGTTCGGCACGCGCGAGGAAATCGAGGGGTACGCGCTGTCTGAGGCGATCCGCGTCGTCTGGATGCCGGACGGCGACCACTCGCTGACACCTCGCAAGGCCTCGGGCTTCACTTCCGCGGAGCATCTGCAGACCGCCGCGAACCTCGTCGCGGAGTTCGTCCGCTCGCGCGTGTAGGACCTCCCGGGCACCCCGTGCCCGGGTCATTGCACCGGTACCGCGTCGCCTTACATCGGCATACCAAACGAAGGTCTCGGCAAGACCATCTCTGCAACACCATCGCACCGCCAGATCATCGAGGAGCACGGCGGCAGCGTGACGGTGGACAGCACACCGGGCATCGGCAGCACGTTCACCGTGCGCCTTCCCTGCGCCCATGACGTTCCCGAGGGCGCCGAGGTCGAAGCGCGCGCGGCGTCCTGCCCTCTCCCCCGCGGGGAGAGGGCCCCTCTCTGGCGATGCTGAGCCGCGTTACCTCGGCGTGCCGTAGACGGCGATGCACACGACGGCGAAGTCGAGGTTCACGCGCACCGAGGCGGGACGCCCGGTGGCGCAGCCGACGCCGGTCTCCGTGTACTCCGCCGCCACGATATTGGCGCGGTGCGGGGGGCTATTCATCCACCCGTCCACCTGCGACGTCGCCACGGCGCTGGCGTCCGGCTGCACGGTCGCACTGGCGGAGGCCGCGTTCTCACCCAGGCCGGCGCACCGGTAGCCGGTGCGCGTCACACGGACGCCGACGTCCGCGTCCAGCGTGTGCACGGCGGCGATGTTCGACAGATAGGGGTCGAGCTGGAACACAACCTGCGCGTAGGCCTCCGCCGCCGCGGTCAGCTGGGAACTCAGGCGCAGCGCGGGGAGGCCGTTCGCCACGTGCTGCTCGTTCGTCTTCTGAAACTCAACCTGCGCAACAGTCTGACCGTACGTGCTGGTCGTGGGCGGAGTCGGTGGCGCCGAGGCAGGCGGGGTGGAGGGCGAAACCGCTCCGCTGGTGGGGCGCACGAGCGTGACGGCGGTCGGCCCGGAGAAGCCGGTCGGGAACGCCGCGGCCACGGGAGCACGGAGGAACGCAGGGCCGTTCACGACG
This sequence comes from Dehalococcoides mccartyi, assembly GCA_945888895.1. Lineage (GTDB taxonomy): Bacteria > Chloroflexota > Dehalococcoidia > UBA2979 > UBA2979 > SHYQ01. The sequence goes on from CAMDAY010000036.1 coordinate 7,196, forward strand.
AGCAACTGGTACGTGCCGTCGGGGCCTGCGCCCAGACACCCGTCGACTGTGCCGCCTGCGCGGCGGCCTCGAGCTGGGCGAGCGAGCCACCACCGAAGACCGCGAACGCCGTGCCGCGGGCGTCGAACACGGGGTTAGCCGCGAAGGTGCCGGGACCCACCTGGGCGTGCACCTCGCCGCGCTGGCCGAAGGCTGCGGCGAAGGCGAGGAGCAGGATCGCCGCGGGCCAGGTGAAGCGAGTGGTGGAGCGCATGAACACCGTCTTTCGTTGAACTGGGTCGGCGACTCCGCCCGACTCCGCACTAGCGTACCGGAACCCCTCCACCTCACCAGCCACCGGATGACCGTTGCAGTTGTCTTCGTACCTGAAATGAGCCCGTCACACCCGGTGGGGAAACTGCGATACTGACCACCGTGCGGACCGCCGCGGCTATCGACAGGGATATGGGTGCCTGAGACCGGCGACCTGCTCAGCGACTACACGCTTCTGGCCGGGCCGGACGAGATGTTCGCGCCTGACGGCTCGATCCGCCCGAAATACAGCGGGCTAGGGTCGCGCCTCGCACGCTGGACTGAGCGAGACTTCCTCGCGCGACAGGCTGCCGCTGACCTGGACCAACTGAACGGCGGCGTGACCTTCACCGTCTACCAGGACGACCGGGGCACGGAGCGCATCTTCCCGTTCTCACTGATCCCACGCGTGATCGACGCCGCGGAGTGGGATCGTCTCGAGGCCGGCCTCGTGCAGCGCGTGACGGCGCTGAATCGCTTCCTGGTCGACGTGTACACAGAGCAGCGCTGCATCAAGGACGGCGTGATCCCGGTGGATGTCCTGGCGACGTCCGAGGGCTTCAACCTCCGCGCGATGGGGTTCGTGCCGCCACTCGGCGTGTACGCGCACATCGCGGGCATCGACCTGATCCGCGACCAGAGCGGGGAGTATCGCGTGCTGGAGGACAACGTGCGCACGCCGTCCGGCGTGTCGTACGTCCTGGAGAACCGCCGCACCATGCTCAACGCGGCGCCGGACCTGTTCCCGACGGGGAGCGTCGCGCCCGTGGACGACTACCCGGACCGTCTGCTGAGCATGCTCAACGCGGTGCGTCCGGACGGCGTTGCCTCCGAGGACGTGCGAGCAGTCATTCTCACGCCGGGGTCCCAGAACTCCGCCTACTTCGAGCACTCGTTCCTCGCGCGCCAGATGGGGATCGAGCTCGTCGAGGGACGCGACCTGACCGTCCACAACCAGTGCGTCTACCTGCGCGCCACAACGGGCCTCGAGCGCGTGCACGTGATCTACCGCCGCGTCGACGATGACTTCCTCGACCCGCTTGCGTTCCGCCCAGACTCGATGCTCGGCGTGACCGGACTGGCCGACGCGTACCGCGGCGGACACGTCTCGATCGTGAACGCGATCGGCAACGGTGTCGCGGACAACAAGGTCGTCTACCGCTTCATCCCCGACGTGATCCGCTACTTCCTCGGCGAGGAGCCCCTGATCCGCAACGTGGACACGTGGGTCGGCACGAAGCCCGAGGATCTCGCGTACATGATCGAGCACCTCGGCGACCTCGTGCTGAAGCCCGCGAACGGATCGGGCGGCTACGGCATCGTCATCGGCCCCCAATCGACGAAGGCGCAGATCGAGGAGGCTCGTGAGCAGGTGCGCGCGAACCCCGCGGGTTTCATCGCCCAGCCGCTCCAGGAGTTCAGCACGATACCGACGTTCAACGGCACGAAGCTGGAGCCCAGGCGCGCCGACCTCCGCCCGTTCATCGTCACCGGGTCATCCTCGTGGGTGCTGCCCGGCGGGCTGACGCGCGTGGCGTCCCGGCCGGAGTCGTACATCGTGAACTCCTCGCAGGGGGGCGGCAGCAAGGACACGTGGGTCCTGCGCCGTCGAGAGGACGCGTGAGCCGATGCTGAGCCGCGTCGCTGAGAACCTGTACTGGCTGGGCCGCTACCTGGAGCGCGCGGAGAACATCGCGCGGATGGCGGCGGTGAACTACCGCGCATCGGTTGAAGACAGTGCCGATGAGGACGAGGCCGTGCTGTGGGACGCGCTGATCCACGCGGTGGGCAGCGACGTCGGGTACGCGGAGACGATGGCGAGTGACGCCGCACTGACGCCGGGCCAGTGGCTGATCTTCTCGCGGAGCAATCCCGGGTCGCTCTGCTCCACGATCACGCACGCCCGCGGCCTTGCGCGCGAGCTGCGCGAACACATCTCTCGCGAGGTGTTCGAGGAGATCAACCTCCTCTACCTTGCTTCCACGGACGCGGCCAGCTCGCGCGGGTTGCGGCAGTACACGGCCACCGTGCAGCGCGGCGTCGCCGCGACGATCGGGCTGTACGACAACACGGTGCTGTTCGACGAGGGCCGGGAGTGGTTCCGCTGCGGCATGTTCATGGAACGCGCCGACATGACCAGCCGCATCATCGACGCGAAGTACTACATGCTGCTGCCATCGATCGCCGACGTGGACGGCCCCCTGGACCGGTACCACTGGCTGTCGATCCTGCGGTCGGCGAGCGCACACGAGGCGTTCCGCAAACGGTACCGCGGCTCGATCCGAGGACCGCTGGTGGCGGAGCTGCTGATCCTCGACTCTGCGTTCCCGCGCAGCCTACGCTTCTGCGTGAGCGCCCTCGAACGGCACTATGGACTGGCGACCACCGGCACGCCGAGGATGCGCGCGCTGCCGGTCGCACGTGAACTGGCGCTACTCGACCTCGAACTGAGTTCCACAGATACCGGAGAGATCATGCGCGCTGGCCTGCACGAGTTCCTAGGAGAGTTCCAGTCGCGGCTGAGTCGCGTACACGACTCGATGATGGAAGACATCCTCCGCGCCGTGCCGGCATCCCTGTAGTCGATGCACTACCGCGTCTACTGGGACACGACCTATGCGTACGGCCTGCCGGCGAACTTGCTGCACACCGAATTGCGTCTGTTGCCCGCCGAGAGCGGTGGTCAGCTGCTGATCAACGAGTCGATCACCCTTGACCCACCCGCGCGGCTGTTCGCGCTGACGGATGCGTGGGGCAATCGCTACCACCACGCCGACTACGCCCACCCCATCGACCAGCTCACGGTCTCGATGGCCGCCGAGGTCCGTACGATAGACTTCCCCGTGGAGGAACCGGCGATTCCCCCGCTGCTGTTCCACATGCTGAGTGAGTTCACCACGCGCGCGCCGGACGACCCCCGCATCCGCGCGCTGGCTGCGGGGTTCGACCCGGCGGATCCCCTCGGCCTCGCACTCGGCATCAGCCAGCTCATCGGTGAGCGCTGCGTGTTCGAGACGGGGCAAACGGACGTCAGCTCGACCGCCCTCGACCTGCTGGATCAGGGCCGAGGCGTCTGCCAGGACTTCTCGCACCTGCTGCTCGCCGCCGTGCGGTCGCGCGGACTCGCCGCGCGGTACGTCAGCGGCTACCTCGGCCCAGCCGAGGGGGAAGACGTGGGCGAGGCGAGCCACGCGTGGGTGCAGGTCTGGCACGACGGGCTCTGGCAGGGCATCGACCCCGCGAACCAGTGCCGGCAGGATGGCCGCTACATCGTCACCGCGGTTGGTCGTGACTATGACGATGTCCCCCCGGTGCGCGGCGGGTTCCGCGGTGGTATCGAGCACGACTGGACGACATCCGTCCGCGTCCTCGCGCAGGAGCAGTAGCGACCCGAAGCGCTGCTCGGCTCTCCAGCCAGGCGGCAGTCGACCGGCGCTAGCGACCTACACGCCTACACGTCGCGCGAGTTCACGCTCTGGAGGTACTCCGTGCCGATGTGCTCTTCGCGCACGAGCCGCTCGTACTCCTCGTCGGAAATGCTGAGCACCTGCTTGTAGAGGTACTCGTTGTCCTGGCCCAGCGTCGGTGGCGGCGAATCGGCGCGCAGCGGGGTGGCGGGCGCGCGCCACTGGTGACCGGGGTAGAGGTGCGTGCCCGCGTCCGGCAGTGTCATCTCCAGGAAGAAGCCGCGGTCCACGATGTGCGGATCATCAAAGATCTCGCGCTCGTTCTGCACCTTCGCCGCCGCGACGCCCGCCGCCTGCAGCACGTGCATCGCCTCGTAGGGTGACAGCGCCGCGGTCCACGCCGCGATGGCGACATCGATCTCATCGTGCAGCGCGAAGCGTGCGTCGGCGGTGGCGAACCGGGCATCCTCGGCCCACTCGGGGCGCCCGATGACCCCCACGAGGGCTCGCCAGTCCTCATCACTGCGCACGGTGAGCACGACCCACGCGTCGTCGCCGGCGCACGGGTACGCCCCCTGGATGCCACGCCAGCGATCGCGATTGCCCAGCGGCTCGGGATCACGGTGGTTCCACTGTGCATCGAGGAAGTACTCACCCACCGCCTGCAGCATGTTGTCGGCCTGCCCGAAGTCGATGAACTGTCCGTGCCCCGTCTGCTCGCGCAGGCGCAGCGCGGCGAGCAGCGCGATCGCCGCGCTCGGCCCGGTGCACGCATCCATGTGCGTCACCGTCTGCGAGAGACCGGCGTCGAGGCCAGGGTACCCGCGCATGGCGAGCAACCCAGACCATGCATCCACTACCCCGCCGAAGCCTCGGATGTCGCGGTTGCGTCCGACGTTCCCGAACAGCGGCATGCTGATGTTGATCAGCCGAGGATTGACGGCGCGCAGCACCTCGTCGCTGAACCCCAGTCGCGCCATCGCGCCGAATCCGTAGTTGTCGACCAGCACGTCGCTCGTCGCGATGAGGCGTTTGAAGATCTCGGCGCCTTCTGGACGGCGGAGGTCGGCGGTCATCGACTTCTTGTTGCGGCTCGTCACGTTGAACGTGCCGAAGCGGTTCCACGGCCGCTCGCCGGGGTCGAGGTCGACGTACGAGTTCGCCGAGGGGCCGAGGCGCGCTAGGTCCTCCTTGCGCGGGCGGAGCAGCCAGCCGCGCGTGCGCATCGCGAAGTACTGGAGCGACTCGACGCGGATTACCTCGGCGCCAAGATCCGCCATCAGCATCGTCGCGGACGGCCCCGCCCACACGGCCGTCATGTCCACCACCCGCACGCCCTCCAGCGGCAGCCGGGCCGGCTTCGAGGTCAGGCGCGGCGCCCGCGCCGCGTGCGCCTCGAACGGCGGGGGAGTGTACGTGTCAGGCGTCGCGACGGGGGGCGGGGCGATCACGCCCTGCGCCTCCAGGTCATCCAGTTCCTGCAGCGAGAGGCCGAGGAGGCCGCAGTAGACCTCCACGTTGTGCTGGCCGAGAACGGGCGCCGGACGCCGCTGCGCGTAGCCGCCGTGGGCCATGGTGAAGGGCGCGCCGGGGTAGTGGTTCGTGCCCGCGATCGGGTGCGTCTCGTCCACCCAGAACCCGCGATCGGCGAGGTGGCCGTCCTCGAACAGATCGCTGAGGTAGTTCACGGGCGAGATCGGCAGCCCACGCGCCGCCGCGGCATCGGTGATCTCACGTCGCGTGTGCTGCAACGACCATGCGAGGAACGCGGTGATCAGCTCTTCTTGGACCTCAGGCTTGTTGAACGCCTCCCGGGGTGGCTGGAAGCGCGGTGCGTCCGCCCACTCCTGGTATCCCATCAGTGCCACGAACTCCGCGAAGTCGGCGGCGGTGACGCTGCACTGCACCCACCCGTCCGCGCAGGGCAGGAACCCGCCGCGCAGGTTCGCGACCTGGTTGCTCGCGGGAGCGCGCGGGACGATCAGCTTCGTGTACTGGTAGCGGATCATGTGGATGGTGCGCCGGTCCACGCTCGCGAGCTGCACTTCCATCATCGACAGGTCGAGGAGCTGACCGGTGCCGGAGCGCTCCGCGCTCACGCACCCGGCGAGGGTGGCGAGGGCAGCGAACTGGCCGGCGTAGTGGTGCCGCAGTCCGCCGCCGAGCATCAGCGGCTCGCGATCCTTCTGGCCATAGGAGGCCATGCTGTGCCCGAACCCATCGAGGACGATCTCGGTGGCCTTGTAGTCGTGGTACGGCCCGGTCAGCCCCCACGGCGTGATCGCCGTGATGACGATCGCCGGATTCACCTG
>CAMDAY010000037.1 GCA_945888895.1 Dehalococcoides mccartyi
ATGCGCAGCCCCGCCAGCGCTCCGTGGGAGTCGGCCTGCGGCTTGTCAGTCGTCATTCGTTGCTCCTCGTCGCGCGCGCTACCTCGTCCTGCGGAGTATGCCGCGCTCCGCGTCGGGAGGCGGCCTCGGCCAGCGAAGTGGGCGACGGCGACGCCCGCAGCGGTGAGACGGGCCTCCAGGTCGCCTGATTCTCGCCGCCCGATCGCCCCCGTGCCGTGGGAGAATGACGCCGCCTCCGCCGTTCGGAGGCGGCGTCGTGGCGAGGGGGCCAACGATGGGACTGCCGCTCGAGGGCTACCGCGTACTCGACCTCTCGGTCTGGCAGCAGGGCTCATACGCGTCCGCCATGCTGGCCGACATGGGCGCGGACGTCATCAAGATCGAGTCGCACTCGAACCCTGACCCCGGTCGGGCCTCCCTCTCCTTTGTCACCTCCGGGCGCAATGCGTACTTCGAGTCGCTGAATCGTGGCAAGCGCTCGATCACGCTCGAGCTCAAGAACGAGGCTGGGCAGGAGATCTTCTGGCGGCTCGTCGAGTCCGCAGACGTCTTCCACAACAACATGCGTGGCGGTGTCCTCGAGCGACTCGGGATCACGTTCGAGCGCATCCAGCAGGTGAACCCACGCTGCATCATGTCCAGCGCCACCGGCTGGGGGCACCTCGGGCCGGATCGGCTCACCGGGTCGATGGACCTCCTCGCGCAGGCGCGGGGCGGCTTCATGGCGACGACCGGCGAGGGCTCGGAGAGCGCGCCGACCGCCGCGGGCTTCCCGCAGGCGGACCATGTGGGCGCGATCGTGTCGGGCTACGGGATCGTCCTCGCGCTGCTGCACCGCGAGCGCGGCGGGGAGGCGCAAGAGGTCAACAGCTCCCTCTTCGGATCGCAGCTCGCGATCCAGACGTTCAACATCACCGGCGCGATCTGGGGCAACGCGATGCCCCCGCGCACCGCGCACATCGAGCGCCGCCCGACGTGGAACCATTTCCAGGGGAGCGACGGCAAGTGGTTCAGCATCGCCGCGCTCCCGGCGGACAAGTGGTGGGTCGAGTTCTGCGAGGTGATGGGCGCGCCCGACCTCGCCCAACCCCCGTACGTCACCGCCGATGATCGCCAGGCCCGCAACGCCGAGGTGATTGCGCGCATGGACGCGATCTTCGCTACCCGTAGCCGCGACGAGTGGATGGCGGCCTTCCATGCCCGGCAGCTGCTGGTGCAGCCTGTCGCGGATCACCTCGAGGTGGGGGAGGACGAGCAGGCGTGGGCCAATGGCTACCTCGTCAACGTCGAAGATGACGACGGACGGAAGTGGCCCATGGTCGGCTCCCCGGTGCACCTCTCGAAGACGCCAGCGCAGGTGACGAAGTTCGCGCCCGCCTTTGGACAGCACACCGAGGAGGTGCTGCTGGAGGCCGGGTACTCGTGGGATGAGATCAGCGCGTTTCGTGAGCGCGGCGCATTCGGCGAGCCGCCGCGGTAGCGACCCGGGGTGGACACGCCGAACCGCGGCGTCGCGTCGAGCCACCTCGATGCGAGCCGCGGTCCGTTGGTATTCGTTCGTCCGCCGCCGCCCCTTCCAGCGGGCGTCGAGCTAGATGCGCCCGAGCAGCAGCAATACGAGCAGTACGACTACTACGAGCCCTGCCACGCCTCCGATGTACATCGGTTCCTCCTTCGTCCCATCTTGATCTTCGACGTTACGGGGTAGGGCGCCGCGACCACGTCGTAGTCACCGCCCGGACGCTCACGATTCGCTCGCGTCTTACGTGGCCCCGAGGCGCGACGCGCCCGTGGGTGCGAGAACGCGATGCATACGCATCGCCCTTTAAAAAACGAACTGTGTTCAGCACGGATGCGCGCTGATGATGGACGCCGCATACGGCGCGGTACGACCGCGAACGAAGGGAGAGTTCGATGGGCATCCTCGCGTGGATCGTGCTCGGGCTGGTGGCGAGCGCGATCGCCAAGGCGGTCATGCCGGGTGACGACCCCGGCGGGATCATCGTGACGATCCTGATCGGCATCGCCGGTGCGGTGATCGGCGGCTTCCTGTGGAGCTTCATCACCGGCAACACGACGTACACCGAGCTCGACCTCGGCGGCATCTTGATCGCGGTGATCGGTTCGATGGTCCTCCTGGGGCTCTACCGCTCCATGGCCGGCCGGCGGACGTAGGAAGGCGGACATCATGGCAGCATCGAAAGACACGACGGGGAACAGCGGCCACGACGAAGCCTCGCCGCTGGGCGAGGCGATGAGTGACGCGATTGACGGCATGGCGTCGTCCATCGGCGACCCGGCGGAGTGGCCGGAGATGGCCGGAGATGGCCGAGGAGTTCGCGCGCAACAGCTACAAGGACTTGATGGCCGAAGGCTGGTGGCCCGCGATCTACGCGGCGGGGGGCTCGCTCGCGACGCTCATCGGTGCCGTGCTGGTGGCGCGCCGCCGATCGAGGCACAGCGGCCTGATGGCGGCGGCAATGCCGATGATGGCCGCTGCGAAGCCGATGATGGCGGCTATGGAGTCGCAGCTCGCGGACGCGTCCGAGCAGATGATGCGCCATCGCACGAAGTCCAGCTCCGGCTGGATGCGCACGGTGGTGACGCTCGGCCTCTTCGCGGCGACGGGCTGGGGCATCCGCCGCGCCATGGCGCAGGCGAGCTAACCCCCCGGTCCGAAGAAGACCCTAGCGGGCTGGTGTGGTGGCGAGCCTCTCGAGGAATCGCACGAGCACCAGCCCGCTCGACTTCCACTCCGCGGCGCACGGCTTCCCGACGTAGCGGACATGCCACGGCTCGTAGACGTACCCGGTGACGCTCTCGCCGTCGGGCGGGTAGCTGATCGCGAACCCGAACTCGTGCGCGTGCGCCGCCACCCACTTGCCCTCGGGCAGGGCGCCGAACTGCTCGACGAGCTCCCAGCCAGTGCCAGAGTTTGCGCTGATCACATCGGCGGTGGTGCCGAGCTGGTGCTCGCTGTGGCCGGGAGGGGCGCTCTCGCGCCGGGCCTGCGCCTCACCGAGCCGGTCAATCCAGAACTGGAACGTCCGCTGCTGTTCCGCGTAAGAGCGGAAGCTCGACCGGATACGGATCGTGACTCCCTGCGCCTGTGCGGCCGAGACCATCTCGACGATCGCCCCGGCGGCCTGCCCGCGCATGATCTGGCCCGGGAAGCCTGACACCGCCCAGCGGTCATCGATCGTCTGGAGGTCGGCCGGGCGGTAGTCGGCGGGGAGCCCTCGCTGCTTGTCCACCGCGCGGAGCAGGTACGGATCGGCGGCCTGCGCAAAGGCGGCGCACATCTGGTTCGCGCCCGTCGCGGCCGTTGTCTTCGACGCGGCGGCGGTCGCCGAGGTCTGAGCGACGCTGGCGGAGGCGACCGCCGTGCCGACCTTGACCTCGGGCGGGGCCTCCGTGCCGCCACAGGCGGCGAGCATCAGCCCCGCCAGCCCGACCCCCATGAGCACCCAGCTTCGACGACCGACGGAGGTGATATCCATGCCTCCGAGCCTACCATCGGAGTCCGAAATGGCCCTCGTCCAGACGTGCGGCGACGGGCGGAAGCATTGCCCGAACGCTCGTGTCGATGACATCAACCGTGGTTCTGGATATGATCCGTCGCTAGGTCGGGTTTCGGCTAAGATCGCCCTCGGCGGGGCGATCGTGCGCGTGCACTCAGGCGCACTCGGAGGCACACGGGATGATTTCGACGCACGACGAGCTCACCGAGCGAGACGGTGAGTTCACCCGGAGCGGCACGTCCGCGCCGTTGAACGACGACGCCGCCCCCGTCCGCTTCGACGCGACCGAGGAAGAGAGCCGGCGCATCCAAGCGCTCGCCGGTTCCTCCCGCGGTTCGATGCGCCTCGCGCGGCTGCTTGTGCACCAGCCACAGCTCGTCATCCATGCGGCCAAGACCGCGCTCCGAGGCGCCAGCGCCGGCCTGCGTGCTGACCACACCCTGTCGTGGCTCATCCACGTCGACACCGTCCGTCAGGTCATCCCGAACGGAGGGATGGGTGCCACGTGGGGCGGCCTCGACACCTTCATGAGCCTCGTCGCGAAGCACGTCGCGCCGACGGCGCACGCGCTGGAGCTGGGCTGCGGCGGCGGGCGCGTCACGCGCCACATCCGCCCGCTCGTCGGCACCCTCGTGGCAAACGACGTCTCCGATCGCATCCTCGCCGAGGCGCGCGCGGCGACCGTGGACCTGGCCCCGATCGATTTCCGCGTCACGTACGGCCTCGGCGACGACCTGCGCGACCAGCAGTTCGACGCCGTGATCGGCCACGAGCTCCTGATGCAATTCGACTTCGACGAGCTGCTGCGCTTCTGCTCGAACATCCACCGGTCGCTGAAGCCAGGCGGGCTGTTGATCGCGTCGGTCTACACGTTCGACGACCCCGGCGAGATGGCGCAGCACATGGGCATGATCCGCGACCACGGTGCCGGCGCACGTTCGCCGTTCCGCGTGCACCGGATGCCTCGTCGCACCTACCAGGACATCTTCGAGGCCTGTGGCTTCGAGGTCGTCGAGGTGCAGCGCAGCCGCGCGGATGAGTACCAGGCGAAGAAGACCCCGCACACCAACTTCGTCCTCCGCCGCCGCGTCGAGGCGTGACCGCCGACCTCGGTCGGGACCCGCCGCGCCTCGCGGCTAGCGGAGGCGGACGAGCTCCGTCAGGATGCCGCCGACGCTCTGGGGCCGGAAGAACGCGACGGTGCGACGGCCGTCATCCGCCCGGGGCAGCGCGATCTCCTGCAGGCCGTTCGCGAGAAGTCGCTCCGCCTCGTCGTTCACGTCCTCGCAGGCGTAGCAGAGGTGGTGCAGCCCCGGCCCGCGCTTGGCGAGGTAGCGCGCCACGCCGCTGGTTGCGCCGGGAGCGGGGATGAGCACTTCGACTTCGGTCTCGCCATCGCCCACCTTGAAGAAGTAGTTGAACGTCTGCTCCGGGGCGAAGTACGAACCGGTGGGCCACTTCGACCGCGGCTCGTTGATCACCAGCCCCAGCCCATCGCCGAGGGCGGCGCGAGCCTCCTCGATCGACGCGGCGACGACACCGATGTGGTCGATGCGCGTGAACATGCTCGTCCTCCTAGCGATGTGCCGCCGAGGCCCGCGAGGGGGCGGGGCACCGCCCCCGGCTCGCGCTACTTCTTCGCCTTCGGCTTCGCCGTTGGGTAGACGGTCACCTCGAACGGCTTCGAGGACTCATCGACGCTGTAGTGGAGCGTCGTGCCATCCTCATCGCGCGGGACGTTGGTGATGATCACGGACTGCGGCTGGATGTACTTGAACCCCCCGTTGGCGATCGCGAACGGACGGTCGTGGCCGGGGTACACCACCTTGCAGGTGTCGATGATCTTGCGCGCGCTCTTCTCGCCCTCTTCCTCGTCGAAGAAGATCAGGCCCGCGCTCGGCGGGTCGGCCATCGCGGCCTTCCGGCTCGGCAGCGCGTCGCCCACCATGCCCGCGATCCCGTCCGCCGTCTCCACGAGGACGGCGATGCTCCCGGGGCTGTGACCAGGCACGCTCATCACGCGCACGGTCGGCTCCAGTTCGTCGCCGTCGCGCACCTTCAGCACGCCCTTCGCGCGGTTGAGGATGTCCGGGAGGTACAGCGGCGTCGCCTGATCCAGCGGGTGCGGCTTCTGCATGTAGTCGAACTCGGTCTGGCTCACGACCACCTCGGCGTTCGGGAACATCAGGATGTTCAGCGAGTGGTCCCAGTGCGCGTGCGTGATCACGATGCGGTCGATGTCCGTCGCCTTGATTCCGCGTTGTGCGAGGCGCTCCAGGAGGATCTGGCGCCGCGCGGGGTAGCCGACGTCCACCAGCGTCATGTGCTCGCCCTTGATCAGGGTGATGCCGCAGTAGGAGATCATCCCCTCGTTCGTTCCAACGCCGAAGCCCTGAGTGATGACGTCGATCTCGGCCATGTGACCCTCCTCTGCGCGCCTCCCTCGGGCGCTCTGGTGTGCGCAGAATACGCGCCCTCAGCAAGGCACGCCGAGGCTGCGCCGCCAGTGGCTGCGAAGGGCCCTCGAGGCGCCGCGAGGACCCGAGGGTCGCCTTCCGGGCGGCGCTGCTCGATACTTTCCCCATGGCACGAGAGTCGATTCGAGAGTGGCTGGCGGCGTCGCCCGTGCGACTGGCGCCCATGGCGAGCTACACGAACGTGCCGTTCCGGCAGGTCGCTGTCGCGTGCGGCAGCGGCTACACCACCAACGAGGAGATCGACGCAGACGCGCTCTCGCGTGACAACGAGCGCGCGCTGCTCTCCGCGCAGACGCCGCCGCCCGAGTCGGGCATCGACCTCGGCGTTGTCGCCATGCAACTCCTCGGCTGCACGGAGGAGACGATGGTCCCGGCGGCACTCCGCCTCGTCGAGGCGGGAGCGCACATTGTCGATGTGAACATGGGCTGCCCGGTGCCGAAGATCGTGAAGCGCGGCAAGGGCGCGGCGCTGATGCGCGACGTCGCGAGCACTGCGCAACTTCTCACCGCGATCCGCCGCGCCATCCCCGACACTCCGCTCACGATCAAGATCCGCAGCGGCTGGAGCGACGAGCACCAGAACGCCGTTGAGGTCGCACGCATGGCGCAGGACGTCGGCGTCGACGCGATCACGGTGCATCCGCGTACGAGGGCGCAGCTGTACGCCGGACGAGCGCCGTGGGACGTCATCGGCGATGTCGTGCGCGCGGTGGACATCCCCGTCACCGGCAACGGCGACGTGCTCAGCCTCGCGGACGCCCGCCGGATGATGGACGAGACGGGCTGCGTCTCCGTGATGATCGGTCGAGGCGCCCTCGGCCGCCCGTGGGTGTTCGATCCCACGTACGGCGCGCTGGATGACGAGGCGAAGTATGCGTACGAGATCGATGTCATCTCGCGTCACCTCGACCTGATGGAGGCGATCTTCGCGCCGAACGAGGCGGCCTTCCAGGCGAAGAAGCACCTCATGTACTACTCGCACGGCTGGCCGGGTGCGACGCTGATCCGCCGCGAACTGTTCGACAAGCGCTGGATGTCCGAGGTGCGCGAGGTCTTCGCGATGCGCCTGCGCCCGTTGCGCCCCGCTGGCGGCGTGCCGTTCGCTACGTCGGCTGCCTCGACCGTCGTCGAGTAGCGCTCACCGCCTCGCGTTGTACGCTCGGCCCCTGACGCCGCGCACCGTGCGCGGCCCGATGAGGAGCCCGGCCATCGCGACGCCGCCCCCCGACGACAGCCCCGAGGACGACGCACGCACCTCGCGCGCCGTGTGGGTGATCGCGATCTGCTCCGGTATCGCCAGCCTGTCGATGAGCTTCTGGATGCCGTTCGTCCCGCTCTACATGAAGGAACTCGGCGCGACGAGCGATGCGAACGCGCTGTGGTGGATGGGCGTCGCGGCAGTGGCGCAGGGCATCGGCCGGTTCGTGGCCGGGCCCGTCTGGGGCGTGCTCTCCGATCGGTACGGCCGCCGCACGATGTTCCTCCGCGCGCTGTTCTCGGCGTCAGCGACGATGGCCGTGGCGGCGCTGGCGACGGAGCCCTGGCACATCGCGGCGGCCCTGGGCCTGCAGGGCCTGTTCTCCGGGTTCAATCCGGCCGCCGTCGCGCTGATCAGCGTCACGGTGCCTGATCGCCGGTTGAACAGCAGTCTGAGCACGGCCACGGGCACGCAGTACCTCGGCAGCATGCTCGGGCCACTGGTCGGCGGTCTGCTCGCGCTCTCGTTTGGCTATCGGGGCGCGATCATCGGCGGCGCGATCCTGCCCGCGCTCGCCGGGGTCTACGCGATGATCGCCGTCCCCCGCGACGCCGTCGGACGCGCGCCCGCGCGCACCGCCACCGAGGCACTCGCCGGCGCGGTACCGGCGGCGCCCGAGCTGACCTCGATCCGCTCGTTGCTGACGATGCAGCTCTCGCTGGCGCTCGTGATCTGGTTCGTCTCGCTGGCGTTCAGTCAGTCGCTGCGCGTCGCGGCCCCGATCGCGCTGGAGCAAGTGGTCGGCGTCGCTGCCGCAGCTGCGGCGGTGACCGGGGCGTTCACCGCTGCGGGTCTCGGTGGCGTCATCGGCGTCGTGCTCGCGCGGCGCATCGCGCGGCCGGGCGCCCTCAAGCGCTCGCTCATCGGTACGAGCATCGCCGCGGGCATGGTGCATTTCGCGCTGCCGTGGGCGGGCGGATCGTGGGCGTTCATCCTCGCCTTCGGCGTGATCGCGATGCTGCAGGCGGCAATGGTGCCCGCCACCAACACGCTGATCGCCGCCAGCGCCCCGCGTGACCGTCGAGGTACGGCGTTCGGGATGGCGAGCGGTATGCAGGCGATCGCCTTCGCGGTCGGCCCGCTCGCCGCCGCCGCGTTCGCGGACTCGTTCGACCTCGGCTTCGTGATCCTCGGCGGTATCTTCGTCGCACTCGGTGTGATGATCTGGATCGCCGTCCGCGAACCCGAGCTGTAGGTGCCCCGGTTTCGCCGTAGTCGAAGCGAACGATGTCGATCTGGCAGCGCCGGGCGGCCCGCCCCTACCCCTCCCGGCGCGGGAGGGGTGAGAAGAAGCGGAACCAACCGTGAGGAGCTGCGCCCCTCACACTCCCGGCGGAACTGGTCAGTCTGCGGAAGTTAGTGCGAGGGATTCGAACCCAGTTCAAAGAACTCGTGCCTTCGAGAGAGAGGACACTCCCCCGCGAGGTGCGAAGCACCCTCGGTCCCGGGGGAGCGCGAGGGCGAAGCTCTCGCCATTCATCCCCCTTCCCGCGCCGGGAAGGGGGCAGGGGGATGGACCGCCTGTGGTCATCGATTCGTATCGGTGCCACGCGATCAGTGCGTGGTCGCTCCGCGGTTGAGCGCTACGCCGAGGGGGTGCCCTGGCGCAGGCGAGCGGGGACGGCGGGCGGGCGCACGAGGAAGAACATCACGCCCGAGAGCAGCACCATGACCGCGAGCACCACGAGCACGTCGCGGTAGTTGCCCTGCACGTCCGCGGCGTAGCCGGTCGCCAGCGGCCCCACGATGCCGAGCGGCGCGGCGATCAGCTGCAGCGTGCCGAGAATCTTCCCGTAGGAGGTGCGCCCGAAGAACTCGCCCGCAACGGAGTTCACCAGCGGTACACGCACGCCCCAGCACAGCCCGTAGAGCGCCGCGAAGATCAGCACCGGCGTCGTCGAGGTGGCGAAGGCCAGCAGCAGCACGGCGACGCCCGACCCCACCGACCCGATCGCGAGCGTGATGTGCTTCGCGTACCGGTCGCCGAGCCACCCGCCCGCGAGCCGCCCACCGATGTTCACGATGTTCATCACCATCAGCGCCGTCGCCGCCGTGCCACGCGACATCCCAACGCCCTCCTCCAGGTGCGGGAACAGGTGCACGAAGATCGCGGACTGCACCAGGATGTACAGCCCGCTGCCCATGCCGATGAGCCAGAACGCGGAGGTATGCATCGCCTCGCGCGCGTCGAAGTCGAGCATGCCGGCGCCGGAGACGCGCGCGGTGGTCGATGCCGCGGCGGCGGCGGCACGCGCCTCTGGCGAGGGTGGCGGGGCGGGCGCCTCGCCGTCGGGGTGCATCCCCATCGCCTCGGGACTGGGGCGGAGCAGGGCGGTGGTCGGGATGCCGATGAGCCAGATAGCGAGGCCCGAGATGATCGCTGCCGCGCGCCAGCCGAAGCTGGTCTGTACCCACACGATCAACGGCACGGCGAGGATCCCCGCGACGGAGAATCCGATTGTCGCGACGGCCATCGCCATCGTCCGCTTGCGCCGGAACCAGGTGTTGATCGCCGTCGACACGACCAGGAGCCCGCACAGCGACGATCCGACGCCGCCGAGGATGTTCGCGGCGTAGTACTGCCACATGTTCGTGACCAGACCGAACAGGACCATCCCCAGCCCGAGCAGGAACACGCCGATTCCCATGACCATCCGGGGTCCTACGCGGTCGACGAGATACCCCTGCACCGGGCCGAGCAGCGCCGTCTCCGCTCCGACCACCGACCGAGGTCCCGAGAGCGCCGCCTTTGACCAGCCGAACTCGCGTCCCATGGGCACCATGTACGTCGTGAACGCCTGGCTCGCGATGCCGAGAATGAGCTGCGCGAGGAAGCCCGAGCCGACAATCCACCACCCGTAGAAGAAACGGCGCTCCGCGGGCTTCGAGGTCATGGGGCGGCTCCTCGACGGGCGGGAATCGCCGCGCGTCGCGCTCCTACATACACCACCCGACGCGGTCTGTCGCAGGCTGTGTCGAACGGCTCGGCAGGGCGGAGGTGCGCGTCTTGGCGCCGATCGAGGCGCAACAATCGCGAAACCGGCGCGATTCCGGGTGTTCACGAGCGGCGTGCATGTTAAGGACCACAGGCATATCGTGCGCCGACACGCTGCCCGCCCGGCGACGGAGAGTCCGCGTCGAGGCCCCCGAGGAGCACGTCCCTTGTCGAAGATGCCGTCGATGAACGTGGCGACGAGAAGGCCGCCGATCCGTACGCCGTTCTTCTACGGCTGGGTGATCGTCGCAGTCTCCTTCATGGGCAACTGGATCACCGCACCGCTGAACCCCGTCGTCTTCTCCATCTTCATCGTGTCGTTGCGTGACGACCTCGGCGTGTCGCTGTTCATGCTGTCGCTGTGCATCTCGCTGCGACAGATCAGCGCGGGCGTCTCAGCGCCGATGATCGGCCATCTGGTCGACCGGTTCGGGGCGAGGTGGCTCGGCGTCGGGTGCAGCCTGTGGGCGGGCATCTGCCTTTGCACGCTGTCGTACATCACTGATCCCAACTGGATGTATGTCATCTTCTTCATCTCCGGCTTTTCCGGGTTCGGGGTATTCGGCGGCGGTCAGATCGTTACCGGCGTCCCGCCCGCCAACTGGTTCCTCGTCAAGCGCGGTCGCGCGATGTCGCTCGCGACGATCGGCGGGGGGCTGGGTACGTTCTCGTGGGCGATCATCTCAGGCGTCCTCATCACCACCATCGGCTGGCGGGAGACGTGGTTCGTCTATGGGATCATGATCCCGACGGTACTCATCCCGCTGTATGGCCTGCTCATGCGGCGCCGCCCCGAAGACGTGGGCCTATTCCCGGATGGTGCTGACAGTCCACCGGTCGAGCTCGCGGCCGGGACGGCGGGGGCGCCTCGCTTCGGAGCGTCGGAGAGTAACTTCACGCTCAAGCAGGCGATGCGCACCTCGACGCTCTGGCTGATGACGATCGCCTTCATGCTCCACACCTTCGCAACCAACCCGATTCTCTTCCTGCGGGTCCCGTTCTGGACGGAGGGAGGCGTCTCGCCATTCCTCATCTCGATCGCGGTCGGATCGGACCCGCTGATCGTCGCGTTGTTCACGTTGATCTACGGGCTGGTCGCGGAACGATACCCACTGAAGTTCATCACTCTGAACGGCGGCATCTTCCGCGCACTATCGATGCTGCCGCTGATGGTCGTGTCGCCGTTCGCCGGGTGGGCGTTCGCGCACAACATCGCGTGGGGCGTCGGCTCCGCCGGCATGGGCACCGGGCAAAACCTCGCCATCCCGGCGTACTTCGGGCGGCGCGCGCAGGGCGCCATTCGAGGCTTCACGGCGCCGATCATGATCGGCGCGGGTGCGATGAGCACGCCGTTCATCACGCTGCTGATCGGCTGGGGCGTCCTGACGGACCGCATGGTGTTCATCATCGCGGCCGGGCTGATGTTCACCGCCGGTTCGCTGTTCCTCGTCATGCGCACGCCAGTGCTTCCGGCCTCGCCGCCGCCGCCAGTCGCCCCCGAGCCGCACGAGCCTGCGACGCAGCGCGCGTAGTCTCCGCCGACGCTCAATCCGGGCCGTATGGACATCCTCAGCGTGACTGGATATACCCATCCGTAATGGAAGGACGGTGTCCTGTGACCACCGGCACGATCGAGCTCTACTACCAGCCTGGCTGAAGCAGCTGCCTCCGCGCGAAAGAGTTTCTTTCCGCAAACAACATCGACTTTGAGGCCGTGAACATTGCGCACAACCCGCAAGGGCAGGCGCGGCTGAAGGCGCATGGCTTCACCGGTGTGCCAATCGTATGCAACGGCGACGTGTGCGTACCGGGCGCCGACCTGCAGGCCATCGCTGACCTCGTAGGGTTCGAGTACACCGCGTCCGCGATGATGACGCCGGAGCAGCTGTACCAGCGATGGGACACGATCCTGCAGAAGGCGATCGGGTTCGTCGGGCAGCTGCGTGACGATCAGCTGCCGACGACGCCGCCGGATCGGCCGAGGACGCTCCTGGACCTCTGCTACCACGTGTTCACGATCGGTCGCATCTTCAAGCGCGCCTACGACGAGGACTCGCGTGAGAGCTGGCAGGGGATGATGGATCCTGCGCCGGAGGGTCGGCGCACCACGGTCGGACTCATCGAGTACGGCGAGGGCACGCGCGCGATCCTCAAGGAGTGGTGGGAGACCGCCGGGCAGTACGACCCGCTCGAGCGCGTGCTGGAGGCCTACTGGGGCGCGAAGACGCTCCACGAGGTCATGGAGCGCGAGACGTGGCACACCACCCAGCACACGCGGCAGGTCGAGATGTTCCTCGGCATCCTCGGCATCACGCCGGACGTGCCGCTGGTCCCGGAGGATCTCGCCGGGTTGCCGCTGCCGGAGCGCATCTGGGACTAGCGTCCCCACAGGCCGAACGAGAGTCAAAGCACAGAAGGGCCCCGCGCAAGCGGGGCCCTTCTGTGTGCGTCTCTGCTGGGTCGTCGACGCGGCGCGGGCTACCTCGTGCCGCGCAGGCGCGGGTCGAGCGTGTCGCGGAGCGCGTCGCCAAGCATATTGAACGCGAAGACGATCGAACCGATCGCGATGCCCGGCACGATCGCCAGCCACGGCGCGCGCTCCATGAACGCGCGGCCGTCCACGCCCAACATCGAGCCCCACGAGGGCGTGGGGGGCGGGACGCCGAAGCCGAGGAACGACAGCCCGGACTCCGCCAGCACGAGGCCGCCCATGCTCACCGTGGCGCTGATGATCACGACCGGCGTCACGTTCGGCAGGATGTGCTTCAGCATGATTCGCGTCGGGTGAGCACCGAGGACGCGAGCCGCCTCGATGTATGGGTTCGCCATCGTCATGATCACCGCGGATCTCACGATCCTCGATGTGCCGAAACAACTGACGATGC
>CAMDAY010000038.1 GCA_945888895.1 Dehalococcoides mccartyi
CGACCCAAGACCAAGGCAGCGACGGGCGGCGAGTCCGGGAGCAAGTTCACCTCCAGCGGAAGCCCGCAGGCGAGGAACGCCGCCGCGCTCACAGATGCGGAATCCGAGACTCGCGAGCTCTACCTCCGCGCAGCCGCGCTCGGCATCAACGGCCGCAGCCGCATGACCAAGGACACGCTCCGAGACGCGGTCGCACGCCGGGAGGCCGAGGAGGCCGGGGCACCTCGGTCGACCACGCGATAGCCAGCATCGGTGCCTGTTGTTCGCGTCATACGGCGTCATGTACGCTCAGGTGATGACCGCACACCGGACGGACGACAGCCCAGGCAGCCATAGACGGGCGCTGCGATGATCACGGCTTTCACCGTCATCGCAGTGCTGATCGTCCTCACCTCCCTGTACGTGGCTGCGGAGTTCGCCGGCGTATCGGCACGCCGCACCCGCATCCGCCAGGCCGCGGAGAACGGCAGCGGCTCCGCGCGCTGGATCCTGCACATCCTTGAAGACCCCGCCGGCCTTGACCGGTACATCGCCGGATGCCAGGTCGGCATCACGCTGACCAGCCTCATCCTGGGCGCCTACGGGCAGGCGACGGTCACGCCGAGGTTGATCGGGCCTCTCTCCGCAACAACAGGCCTCTCAACCGGTGCCGCCACCGGTCTTGGGGCAACGCTCACGCTCATCGTGCTGACCTCGTTCGCGATGGTGATTGGCGAGTTGGTGCCGAAGTCGCTCGCTCTCCAGTTCCCGACGCAGACCGCGATCTACACGGCGATCCCGATGCGCGTCTCGCTCTGGGTCTTCGGGCCGCTGATCCTCTTTTTGAACGGAAGCGGAATCGCCATCCTGCGGATGCTCGGCGCGCCGATGGCCGGGCATCGGCACATCCACTCTCCGCAGGAGATCTCCTTCCTCATTGCGGAAAGCCGCGATGGTGGCCTCCTCTCAGCTGACGAGCAGGATCGCCTCGACCGTGCGTTACGACTGAGCGTCCTGCCGGTCCGTCGGCTCATGATCCCTCGTCGTGACATCGTCGGCGTCGAGGCAAGCGCCACGCTCCGCCAGGTGCAGGACGTGTTCGTTGCCTCGTCGTTCACGCGCCTCCCGGTGTACGAGGGCACCGTCGACCGCATCGTCGGTGTGCTGCGTGCGAAGGAAGTCGCGAGCCACATTGCCTCCGACGAGATCGACCTTCCGGCGCGCAGCGCGATGCGGCCAATCGCGCACGTCCCCGAATCGATCCGCGCGGAGCGCCTCGTCGCGGAGCTCCGCCGCCAGCATTCCGAGCAAGCCGTCGTCGTGGACGAGCACGGCGGCGTGTCCGGGCTCGTCACGCTCGAGGATCTGCTGGCGGAGGTCCTTGGCGTCGTCGATGAGCCAGCCGCCGGCGAGATCTCGCCCGAACGCCTGGAGGATGGCCGCGTGCGCCTGCCGGGTCGGATGCGCGTGGACGAGGCGCACGAGTGGCTGGGCGTGCTGTGGGAGGGGGAGAGCGACACCCTGGGCGGCATCGTGTCCGAGCACCTCGGGCACATCGCCGTACCCGGCGACCGCGCCATGATCGACGGTGTCGAGGTCGAGGTCGAACGCGTCAAGCACCTCGCGGTGTACACGCTCCTCGCAAAGCCCGTCCAATCATTCGCGACCGTGAGCGAGGAAGACCATGAGTAGCCTCATGCCATCGTTCATCGTCATCCTGCTGGTGCTGCTCAATGGACTCTTCGTGGCCGCCGAGTTCGCGATCGTCGGCGCGCCGCGTGCCGCGCTGGAGCGCAGCGCGGCCAACGGCAACCGCATGGCGGGCAGAGTCGCCGGCATCCTGCGCGACCCGAAGCAACAGGACCGCTACATCGCGACCGCGCAGCTCGGCATCACGTTCGCTTCGCTCGGCCTCGGCATGTACGGAGAGCACGCGCTGGCCGTGTGGGTCGAGGAGCAGTTCCACGGCTGGGGCGGATTCCCCGCGTGGCTGACCGCCCACACGATCTCCTCCGTCGTCGCAATCTCGGTGCTCACGTACCTCCACATCGTGATCGGCGAAATGGTGCCGAAGTCTCTGGCGCTCCAGCACGCGGAGAGCACGGCGCTGCGCGTCACGCCGCCCATGCTCTTCATGCAGCGCGTGCTCTTCCCCCTGGTCGTGGGCCTCAACGCCACCGGCAACACGCTCCTGCGCATCATCGGGATCGATCGCTCGCAGGGGAGCCATGAGCGCTACTACTCACCCGAGGAACTCGAATTCGTCGTCGAGGAGAGCCTGCAGGGGGGCATGCTGAACCGCGGCGCGGAGCGCGTGCTCCGCGAGCTGTTTGACCTTGGCGCGCTGACGGCCGAGAACGTGATGGTGCCGCGCGTGCAGGTGGACGGCGTGCGCCTGGACGCGTCGCACGAGGAGATCGCAGCGCTGCTCCGCGCCACACCCCACACGCGCTACCCCGTGTATCGAGAAGACCTCGACGACATCGTTGGCGTGGTGCATGTGCGCGACCTCGCGGCGCTGGTGATCTCGCAAACACCGTTGCGCGGGCGCATGGTACACGTCGCCCCGTTCGTCCCGTCATCGACCCCGCTGGGGTCCGTGGTCAAGCGGATGCGCGACCAGCTGGTGCAGTTCGCCGTGGTGCTCGATGAGCACGGCGGCACGGCCGGCATCATCACGCCGGACGACGTCAGCACGGAGATCCTCGGCCGTGTGGATGAGTCGGGCTCACGTAGCGAGCTGTTCGAGGATGCCGGAGGACGGCTGCACGTCGCCGGTACCGTGCGGCTCGACGAGCTGGGCGAGCGCCTGCTGCGCTCCGTGGACCACGAGGACGTTGAGACGGTGAGCGGTCTCGTGCTCGCGCTCCTTGAACGGCCCCCGCGTGTCGGGGACGTCGTGACATTCGAGGGCATCAGCCTGCGTGTCGCGCGCGTGGACGGACGGGGAGTCGCGGAGGCCATTGTCATCGCGTCCCCGCCACCGGGCGAGGACGAAGAGGCTCAGTAGGCTGCGGGGCTAGGACGCACTGCCGATCAGGGTCACCGCCGTCGGACCACTGAAGCCGCTCAGCCTCGATCGGAACTGGTCGACGATGAACGTCGGGCCACCCACGATCAGCAACTGGAAGTCGCCCTTCGCATCCTGCGCCCACACGCCCGTCGCCTTCGCATCGGTCGCGGCGGTGAGCAGCTCATCGAGCGACCCGCCGAGGAAGACCGAAGCGGACTGCCCACCCTCTGCGCCGAACACCGGCTTCGCCGCAAAGACACCGCGAAGCGGCGCGGGGGCAGGAGCTGGCGCGACGGCCGCCGGCGCGGGGAGCGCCACGAGATTCGTGTTCGCCGGCGGCAGGTTCGTCGAGACTCCCGTCGACGGGCTCAGGTAGTTCGCCGCGACCCAGCCGCTCACCGAGCCTGCGGATACCTTCACCCAGGTGTAGCCGTCAGCGGCGGCGCCAACCTGCGTCACGGTCGCCTGGCCGCCGGTAGGCAGGCAGCCGAGCACCGACCCGCCGAGGCCCGCGGCGCTGCGCACGCGGAGGCAATCGCCCTCGGCTGAGATGGTGACGGCGGCGCCCGGCACGGGCAGCGTGCCGGTTGCGGTAAACGTCGGCGCGGTCGGGACGACCACCGGCTTCGGCACGTTCGGCAGGGCGGCGGCGGCGGGCGTGGGGGTGCCTTCGATGCGATACACGCGTACCACGAGGCCGGGCGATCGCGCGGAGAGCTCCGCGGGGTTGTACTGCTCGCGGATGCGCACGATGCCGTCGTAGTTCGAGTTCGAGTCGATCGCGCGGAACTTCCCGTTGCCCAGGTTGTCGAGCACGATCGCGGTGTGGAGGCCGACGTAGTCCGCGTCGCCTTTCGTGTTCGCGGGGTTCGTCACCTGGATGATGTCGCCGTCCTTCGCGGACAGCAGGGGAACCTCGATCGCGCCGGCCTGCAGGTAGCCGCCGTGGTAGTCGTAGCCGATGGTGCGGCCGACCGCGGCCTTCACCACCTCGCGCACCCAGAGGAAGCATTGGCCGCGATCCTGGCTGATCGAGGTCAGCGCCGTCTTCGCGATCGCGCCGTAGGCCGTTGGCGGCGTTTGCGCGTGTGCATCTGCGGGGCGCATCAACATGATCGTCAACGCGACGATCACGAGCGGCACTGAGAGCACAGGAAATGTCCAACGCGTCATTCGGCAGTCCTCACCATCCATCGAGGTTACCTGTAACAACGCATGATTGCACCCTCGCGTTACCGCGTCGCGCACGACAACGTGACCTCGCCACATGATCGATGCGTACGAGTGTGCGTACGCGGAATCGCGATCGTCGAACTGCGTCTTGCGCGTTCACTCGATCTGACCCACGCGATCTCGACGCTGCAATCGCTGCGCCGCCGTGTGCCTGATGTGTCGAATAGGCGAGTCACAATGCGTTGACTGCACAGCGACACACGCACGATGCGGACTCTCGATGTGGCTACGATTCGCCGCGTTCCGGAGCAGGCGCCTTCCCCAGATCTGGATCGTGCAACTCCCGTCGCGCGAGGCCGATCGCGCTCACGAATGCCGCGCACGCGACCGCGCCGCTGACCACCGCGACGACCGGACCGAACACCGTCGCTAGTCCCCCCGCGAGCATGAATCCGACAGGGGGGCCGCCTCCGGCCAACATGCTGCGGAACGCCTCGACCCGCCCGCGCAGCGAGGGGGGTGAGGCCATGAGGATCGCCGTGTTCCTCGGGACGGTCTGGATCGAGTTCAACGCCCCGAGGAGCACGCTCGCCACCAGTGCCAGCCAGAACCACGGCGCGACCGCCACCATCGCGAGGGCGACCGCGTAGCCGAGGATGCCGAAGACGGTGTAGAGGCCTTTGTAGCGCATGTTTCCAAGCGACATAATCATCGCAGCCCCGATGACGCTGCCAACCCCCGGCGCCGCACTGAGCCAGCCGAACCCCACCGCGCCCACGCCGAGGCGTTCCGCGAAGATCGGCAGCAGCACCCGATAGCCGCCGAACACCATCGCGCTCAGGTCGAGCGCCAGCAGCGAGAGGATCACCGGTGTCCGTTGCACGAAGGCGAGCCCCTCGACGAGGCTCGTCCACGGGCGCTCCTTCACAGCGGGGAGCACCAGCGACGTCTGGATGCCGAAGAGGACGACGACTGCCAGCAGGTAGACCGCCGCATTCGCCCCGTACGTCGCCCCGACCCCCAACGCACCGATCATCACGCCCGCGAGTGCTGGGCCGACGATCTGTGATGACTGCTGGATCGTCGAATTCAGGGCGATGCCGTTCACGAGCTTCTCGGGCGGGATCAGCATGGGGATGAGCGCAGTGCGCCCCGGCTGCGTAACGGCCGTCAGGGCGGCGTTCGTCGACAGGACCAGATAGAGATGCCAGACCGCCACTTGCCCCCAGAGCGTCAGCAGGGCGAGCGCGAGGACGGTGAGGCCGTTCCCGACCTGGCCGATCTGGATCATCCGCAGGCGGTTCGCTCTATCCGCGATGACCCCACCGACGAGCGACAGGACGATGTGGGGCACCGCGCGGGCGACGCCGGTGAGGCCAAGCTGCAGCGCGCTCCCGGTCAACTCGTAGATCTGCCAGGCGATCGCCGTCTGGACCATCTGCGCACCGATGGAGGTGAGGAGGAGCGACACGGCGAAACGGCGGTAGTCCGGGTAAGCGAGCGCTCCGAAGGGGGCGCTCGCCCTGGCCTTGCTCCGAGCCATCGCTGCCTGTTCCAACCCTGACGCACGGGGAGGTCGAGGACGAACTGTAGGACAGCACCTCCCTGTGCGCTCCTCGGAGGCTTCCGGAGGCCGGTTCCTCGCTTGCATCCCGTCGTTTCGGTCACGAATCCAAAGACCGTGCCGATGCGGTTCGTTGTACGAGCCACCGCGCGAAGTTTGACGGTCTTTGGGGGCGGGTCTACCGTCGCGCGGACGTCATTCACGTCTGTACGTGCATCGGAGGGGAACATGTCCGAGGTGTCGAGATACTGGCAGCGGCCCGTTGGCCGCCGCGCACTGCTGCGAAGCGCCGCGGTCGGGAGCGCCGGACTCGCTGGTGCCGCGTTGATCGGCTGCGGGGGCGGGAACACCGCCGCGCCGACCGCGACGAGTGCCGCCCCGGCGAAGAGCGTGGCCACGGCGTCCGGCGAGCAGCCCCAGATCAGCGAGTCGTTCGTCCTCGTTCAGACCCGCGACGCGGTGAGCCTGGAGCCGCTGGACTCGAACGTTTACACAGTGCCGCAGCGCATTGGCCTCGTATACCCGCGTCTCCTGTACTCCCAGCTGGAGAACCTGAACGACCCGGCGTCCGTGAAGTGGGTGCCGTCCTACGCTGTGCAGTCGTTCGAGAACGCTGACGGCGGCAAGACGATGACCTTCAAGCTCAAGCCGGGAGTGAAGTACCAGAACATCGCTCCGCTGAGCGGCCGCGAGTTCACCTCGGCGGACGTGAAGTTCTCCGTCGAGCGCTACATGAACCACGCGAGGAGCTCCTTCAAGAACCGTTTCGACGACATCAGCACGATCGAGACGCCGGACAAGAACACCGTCGTCTTCAAGCTAAAGCAGCCCTCGCGCTACCTCGTCTCGTCGCTCGGCGCGGAATCGGCACTCATCACGCCGCCGGAGCTGGAGAGCGACTACAAGACGAAGGCCATCGGCCCCGGCCCGTACATCCACGAGCAGTACCTGCAGGGGGAGGGTTCGACCTACAAGAAGAACCCGGACTACATCGACGCGAAGAACATCTGGTTCAACCGCTACCTGATCAAGGTGATCACGGACGCGGCAACGCGGAACGCGGCGCTGAAGACGAACCAGATCGACTACGTCGAATCCGCGACGCTGACCCCGGCCGACGTGAAGTCGCTCGAGGGGCCGACGATCAAGACCTTCGAGAACATCTCCGCGTCGTCCGTGAACATCACGTGGAACACGAAGAACCCGAAGTGGGCGGACTACCGCTTGCGCCTCGCGATGTCGAAGGCGTTCGACCGCCAGGCCTACATCGATCAGACGCAGCAGGGCGCCGGCAAGTGGTCGGGCATCGTCCCCGTCGACTTCGGCAAGATGGCCTACAGCGAGGACGAAGTGAAGGCGATGAACGTCTTCAAGTACGACCCCGCCGAGGCCAAGAAACTCTTCGAGGCCGCTGGCGGCAAGGCCGGCATGCCGGTGGAGTACTACTACAGCTCCAACGGCACCACCGACGGTGTCCAGCTCCAGTTCATCACTAAGCAGTGGGAACAGAACCTCGGCATCAAGACGACCTTGAAGACCGAGGACTACAGCATCGGGCTGCCGAAGATGTACCTCGGCCTCGCGGGGCCGGGTGGTGGCTACGCCGACATGTGCACCACGGGCTACACCATCCCGAACTGGCACGAGCACCTGTTCGCGCCGTACCTCAAGGGTGGCAACCGCAACGGATCCAACTTCGAGGACGCGGAGTTCACGAAGATGGCGACCGACCTCAAGGGCACCCTGGACGACAAGGAAGCCTTCGAGAAGTCGCGCAAGATGCAGGCCTACCTCTGGGAAAAGCAGCTGCCGATGGCCTCGCGGCCGAACGCTCGTCAGTTCAACGCGTACAACTCCAAGCTCCGCAACTTCCCCATGCCAGGCAACTACCCGCCGGGCATGGAGTGGATGCACGCTGCGTGGAAGGGCAAGTAACCAACGGGCGGCGGCCGCCGGGGCTGGGGCCCCGGCGGCTCGCCGGGTGGATACCACGAAATGGGCCAGGGCGCGCACGCCTTGCGCCCCTGGCCCATTTCGGGTATTCCCCCTTAGCGACCCACGACGCGCGACCGGCCTGAGGGGGCTGCCGATGCTGCTTTACGTGACCCGGCGACTACTGCTGGCGATCCCGACTCTGTTCCTCGTGATCCTGATCGTCTTCACCGCGGTCCGGGTCGTTCCGACGGACATCGCCGACCTTCTCGTGGCGGGCTCCAACAGCTCCACCGGATCCTCCGAGGAGTTCAAGGCGTCGATCCGCAAAGAGCTCCACCTGGACAAGCCGCTGCCGATCCAGCTGGGGTACTACCTCGTCAACCTCGTGAAGGGCGACATTGGCCGTTCCGCGTACGACCAGAAGCCGGTCGCCACGAAGATCCGGCAGGCGCTTCCCGTCACCCTCGAGATGGCAGCGCTCTCGATCACCATGTCCACCGTGCTGGCAATCGCGATCGGCGTGATGAGCGCCCTGCGGCAGGACACGTTCTACGACTACGGCATCCGGCTCCTGACCATCTTCGCCTTTGCGGCTCCGGTGTTCTGGATCGGCACGCTGGCGATCGTGCTCCCCGCAAGGTGGGGCTACTTCCCACCACTCTTCTTCGTGTCCTTCTTCGAGGATCCGCTGGCGAATCTGCAGCAGTTCATGGTGCCCGCCGCCGTGCTCGCGATGAACCTGATGGGATCCGTTTCCCGCATGGTGCGTTCGTCCATGCTCGAGGTGCTTCGCCAGGACTACATCCGCACTGCCTACGCGAAGGGCCTGGCCACGCGGGTGGTCATCACGCGCCACGCGCTACGCAACGGCTTCATTCCGGTGCTGACGTTCCTGGCGCTCCAGCTGTCGAACCTGCTGGGCGGCTCGGTGATCATCGAATCGATCTTCGCGCTTCCGGGCGTGGGGACGCTGACGGTCAGCGCGATCGCGACGAAGGACTACACCGTCATCCAGGGATGCGTGCTGTTCTTCGGTTGCATCGTGGTGTTGGTCAACCTGCTGGTTGACCTCAGTTACGGCTTCATCGACCCGCGCCTGCGGCAATCCTAGGCAGAGGAAGGTAGCCTCCGATGACCACACACAGCCCCGCTGCTGAGACGCTCACGAATTTGACGGCCCCGCCGCCCGGTCCGATCGCTGCCGTTCTGAGCACCATCTGGACCTTCTCCCGCCGCAAGCCCATCGGGGCCATCTCGGCGGGGTTTATCGTGCTGTTGATCGTGCTGGCTGCCATCGGCCCCACGATCGCGCCGTATGACCCGGACGCGGGCAACGCCGCCCGAGTGCTGAAGAGCCCGACGCTCCAGTACCCGATGGGGAACGACCAAGTTGGTCGCGACATCCTGAGCCGCATCATCTACGGCGCTCGCGTGTCGCTGCAGGTCAGCCTGATGTCCGTGATCTTTGGGTCAATGGTGGGCGCCGTTCTCGGCACGGTCTCCGCGTACTTCGAGGGTTGGTTCGACACGGTCTTCCAGCGGTTCGTGGACGCGCTGCTGGCGATCCCATTGATCGTGATCGCGATCATGCTGGTGTCGCTGGTGGCACCTACGTTGAACAACCTCATCTTCGCGCTCGCGATCGCGATCGCCCCGCGTGCATCACGCGTTGCTCGAGGTTCCACACTCGCGGTGAAGCATGAGATGTACATGGAAGCGGCACGCGCGATTGGTGCGACCCACACGCGCATCATTTCGCGATACATCTTCCCTAACATCTTCGCTCCGCTCCTCGTGCTCTTCACGGTGACGATGGGCGCGGCGATCACGGCCGAGGCATCGCTCGCGTTCCTCGGCCTCGGGCCGTCGACGTTGATCTCGTGGGGCCGCATGTTGAGCGCCGAGGGGCGCCAGTTTATGCAGGTCGCGTGGTGGATGGCCGTCTACCCCGGCGTGACGATCATGCTGGCCGTGCTCGCGTTCAACATGTTCGGCGACGCTCTACGCGACGTACTGGACCCGCGCCTGCGCGGCAGCCGCTAGCCCTCAAACTCGTCGAGGGCACAACGCAGAGGGCCGGTGCGAATGCACCGGCCCTCTGCGTCTGCGACTGCACCGAGGAACCTCGGCATGTCGTTACTCAAGGCGGTGGCGTTCGGGTGCGAGCCCACGCCGCGCGTCAGGTTGAGGGGCTTCGCGACGAGGAAGAGCTCGTACACACCGTCCCGCGCGCAGTCGCCGGCCAGCGCGTCCAGCGACCACAGCTCGCCGATCGGCGTCCCGAACATCGCCAGCAGACGGCGGTGCTGGAAGTTCACCGTCCCAATGTCATCGTCCTCGCCGAAGACGTCCCGGGCGTAGCGCTCGCCGGCCTCGGGGAACTCCGGTAGTTCGTTGAACAGGGGCGGGCCGTCCGGTCCGAGCACTCGCGCCTCCACGCTCCTCGCACCTCCTGCCGCGCGCGAGGCCGGTGCCCTGGCGGGCCAGAACGTCGCCCGGCCAGGGCCGCACGAGGCAGGGCGTACCGCCGGGCAGCTACGAGGCGTCGAACGCGCGCGCAGCTGCCTCGATGCCGCGCTGCTCCTCGACCGGCATGGGCATGAAGTCGGCGAGCGTGTCGATGTTCTCCCGCACCCGCGAGGGGTAGCGCGCGCCGGGGATGGCGACAGAGGCGCCGGGGTGAGACAGAACGTAACGCAGCAGGTTCGCGGGCGTCAGCGGCCCCGCCTCGCCTCGATCGATCTGGCCACGCATCACGCTTGTCCGGCCGGAACCGCCCACCGGGCGCATGACGATCACGCCGAGATCGCGCTCGTGCGCCGCTTCGATCAGGGCGGCCGACTCCGGTGCGAAGGCGGAGTAGTCCACCATCACCGTGTCGAAGGCGTCCGACTCGATGATCAGACGCAGCACCTCGAGGTTGTGCGTGGAGACGCCGATGTGCCGGACGAGTCCGCGGAGCTGCGCGATCCGCAGGCCGGCGAGCGCGCCGCTGTCTTCGTCTATCGAGCGCTCCCACGCGTCGGGCGTCGAGATGTCGTGGAGCTGGTACAGGTCGATGACCTCGACGCCGAGGACGCTGAGGGATCGGTCGACATCCCGCTGGGCGCCGTCTGCGGAGCGCGCGAAGGTCTTCGTCGCCACGTGGAAGTCGAGGCGGCCTCGCTCGCGGATCACCTGCCCGAGCAGGTACTCACTCCCAGCGTAATCACGCGCGGTGTCGATGAAGTTCATACCGGCATCGATCGCGGCATGCACCGTCGCCGTCGCCTCGGGGGAGTGCGGCGTATCCATCGCGCCGAGGCCGATGGCGACCACCTCGAGCCCGGTCCGACCGAGGCGGCGCATCTGCAGGTCAGGCATCTCGCGTCCTCCACCGTCCCATCATCCCCCGCGACGCCTGATCACGGGAGCGCGCAGCGGCGCGACGCGGTAACTTGGCGACGCACCCAGCCGGCTCGGAGGAACTCGATGGCAACCGCGACCAACAGGCAAGTGCCGACGCGATCGCCTCGACACGTCGTGTGGGCGCTGCAGCCCGTGGTCGCTGCGCTGTTCGCCGGTGCGATCTCGCTCCTCGCAACGCCGGGCGCGGTTGGGGCGGCGGTGCCGATCCCTCCGGCCGCGACGGCCATCTTCGACCGCGTCGCACCGTCCGTCCCTGTAATCGAGACGCCCCAGGGGCATGGCAGCGGGTTCGTATACGACGCGACCCACGTGATGACCGCAGCTCACGTGGTCGGCGACTCCGACACCGTCAAGCTGCGGTTCCCGGACGGGGTGACTTACGAACGCGCGAAGGTGGTCGCGCGCGACCGCATGGTGGACATGGCGCTCATCGAGCTGCCGAGCCCGCGCAGCGCGGTGACAACGATCGCTCCCGCACCCACAGCGATCGGCACCGAGCTGTACGTCCTCGGCTACCCCGGCCGCACGAACACCTCGCCGCAGCCGATCTTCAGCCGTGGGCTGCTCTCGCAGGTCAGCGCGTGGGATGACGCGGAGATGCACTATCTGCGCACGGACGCGAGCGGTGAACCGGGCGTGAGCGGTGGCCCCCTGCTCAACGAGGCGGGCGAAGTGGTGGGTGTGGTCCAGTTCGGCGCAAGGCGGGGCGGTTACATGATCGCCGCCTCCGCCACCGACCTCCGTGCCCGCGCCGAGCGCCACCTGCGCGGCGAGGATGTCGATGGCATCACCCGCCGTGCCTCGCACGGTGCTCCGTCGTGGACCGCCGAGGCACGCCTAACGGGCGCACCGCATCCGGACGAGTCGTACTTCTTCGTGCCGGCAGCGACCGGGACTGCCGAGTTCACCTTCGACGCCTCGCAGATCAGCGGCACGGTGCTTGTATCGATCCTCGACTCCACGGATGACCTCGTGACCGGCGCGCTCCTGGTGCCGTCGAGGAGGAGCGTGACGCTCACCGCCCCGGTGGCCGCCGGGGAGCGCTACTGGATGAGCGTGGTGAGCGAGGCCCGCGCGCAGGTGAGCATCCAGTCGAGTCTGCCCATCAACCGGTTTCTCGATGGCGACGACCGTCGAGCGAACCTCGGATTGACCACGGGGATGATCGACCATGGGCGTGACATGGACTGCCGGCCGATCGCGCTGCGCGTTGGGCAGACGCTCACCGCACGCGTCGGCGCGGTCGCGGCGGATCCGTCGCTGTACATCGCATCGCCCGGCGGCGCGATCATTGCAAGCGGGGAGGACAGCGAGCTGACCTTCGTCGCGAGCGACGTCACGGCCAGCATGACCGCGGCCTCGAACGGTGACTTCGTCGTTTGCGTCGGAGCAGCGACGTCCACGGGACACCCCGGCGGGTACATCCTCAACCTCAAGGCCACGCCGCCGACTCGGCCCTCGGCGACCGCCGGGACGTTCGCGGTCGCCGACGCGCGACTCGCCATCCCCCGCACGGGCCACGCCACGATCGCGCTGCGCGATGGCCGGGTGATGGCCATCGGCGGGATCGATACCGCCGGCATGCTCCTCGCGACCGCCGAGGTCTACGACGCCGTGTCGGGCACCGTCACCGCCGTCGCGGCGCGTGACGTGGTCGCGCGCCGCGATCCCACGACCGCGCT
>CAMDAY010000039.1 GCA_945888895.1 Dehalococcoides mccartyi
TCACGGAACCTCTATCCCTGCGCGCCCAGCAGTACGCGCTCCAGCGCGCGCCGCGTGAACACCACGGCCATGTCGCGCTTGTAGTCCGGCGCGCCACGGAAATCGTCCATCGGGTCGACGGCACCCGCCACGAGTTCCGCCGCGGCGCGGATCGCCTCGGCAGTGGGCGACTGCCCTTCGAGGGCCGCCTCGACCGCCTCGGCGCGCACGGGCGTCGGGCCGGCCGCGATCAGCGTGACGCGCAGCTTCCGCACGGTGCCGTCGGGGCCACCATCCACCTCGGCGAGTGCCGCCACGGCGACGGTCGCGTAGTCGTCCTCGGTGCGCGGTAGGAACTTGAGGTACACGGTGCGCGCTGCCGCCGCGGGGATCGGCACGATCACCTCCGCGATCAGCTCGTCGCTGCGGAGCACCGTCTCGTAGTAGTCGCGGAACAGGTCGGCGACCGCCACCTCGCGCTCGCCTCGAGGCGACACGAGGCGCACCCGCGCGTCGAGGACCATGAGCGCGGCGGGCGGATCCTGCGACGGGTCGGCGTGCGCGAGCCCGCCGCCGACCGTCGCGGAGTTGCGGATGCGCACCGTCGCCACGCGCCCGTACACGTCCGAGAGGAACGGCAAGTGCTCCCGCACGATCGGTGAGGTCTCCACGTCGCGGTGGCGCGTCAGTGCGCCGATGTGCAGCGCGCCGTCGCGCACCTCGACGCTCGCGAGGCCGGGGATGGAGGCGAGGCTGACGAGGTGGTCCACGACGACGAGCGACTGCTTCATCATCACGACGAGCGCCGTGCCGCCCGCGATCACGCGCGCGTCGTCGCCGTGCGTCTTCAGCAGCGCGAACGCCTCGTCGAGGGTGCTCGGAGTGTGGAAGGTCACTCCGGACGTATCGGGGCTCATCGGTCGTCCCGCGTCTGCGTCGCGTTCGCCGCGTTCGCGACGGACTCGATGATCTGGTAGTAGCCCGTGCAGCGGCACAGGTTCCCCATCATCCAGTGCTTGATCTCGTCCTCGGTCGGCTGGGGGTTGTGCTCCAGCAGCGCCTTCGCGGCCATCAGCTGGCCCGGCGTGCAGATGCCGCACTGGAAGCCGCCGTCCGTGATGAACGACTCCTGCAACGGGTCGAGCAGCTCCCGGTCGCCGAGGCCCTCGATCGTCCGGATCTGCGCGCCCTGCGCCTGCGCGGCGAGCGTGATGCACGAGGCGACCATGCGCCCGTCCAGGAGCACGGTGCAGGCGCCGCACACGCCTACCCCGCACGCCTCCTTCGTCCCCGTCAGGTCGAGCTCGTAGCGCAGCACATCGACGAGCATGGCGAGGCCGGTGGCCTCCACCTCGAGCGTGCGTCCGTTCACGTTGAGTTGCATCGTTACTGCTCCGACTTCTGCTGGGCCTTCAGCGTGCGGTACACGCGCTCGGAGGTGATCGGCAGGTTGCGCACGCGCGCGCCGATGGCATCCGCAACGGCGTTTGCGATTGCGGCGGCGACCGGGGTGTTCGAGTTCTCCCCGATGCCCTTCACGACATACGGCCCGACGCCGTCGTCGGAAGGCAGCAGCACCGTCTTCAGCGGCGGGATGTCGCCGGCGGACGGGATCTTGTAGTCGCCGAAGGACAGCGTGGTCACGCGGCCATCCTCGACGCGCAACTCCTCCATCATCGCGAAGCCGATGCCCTGCACAATGCCGCCGTTCACCTGTCCCTGGTGCCCGACCGGGTTCAGCACCATCCCGACGTCATGGGCCGAGGTGAACTGGAGCAGCTTCACCTCGCCGGTCTCGGGGTCTACGGACACCTCCGCGAACTGCGCGGCGAACCCGGTCGCCGACGCGCGCCCCTCGAGGTCCGCCTCGGCGTGTCCGACTGCCGTCTGTCCGGTCGCCGCGAGCAGGTCGCCCCACGCGCGCGGCGCGACGATGTTCGAGTTGTGCCGGATCACGCCGTCGTTGCCGAAGGTGAACTCATCGACGTGGCGGTTCGCCGCTTCGGCGGCGATGCGCAGCAGGGCGCGCCGCGTCTCCTGCGCCACCTCGTGACCGACGGTCGAGGCGACGCGCGTGCCGCGGCTGCCACCGATGCCGGAGTCCGTCGCGACCGCTCCCGTGTCCCAGGAGTCGAGATGCACGCGCTCGGGATCGACGGCGAGTTCCTCGGCGACGATCTGGAGCAGCGTCGTGTGGGTGCCCGTGCCCTGCTCGAAGATGGGCGTACCGATCGTGATCCCACCGTCCGGCGTCAGCGTCACGGTCGCGCTGCCGTGTCCGCCGCCGGCCGCGTGGTCGCCGAGCGCCATGCCCCGGCCGATGTGCACGCCCTTCGGCTGCGCGTACCCGGCAGCCTCGGCGCCCGCCTGCAGCGTCTCCTTGGCGCGGACGCGCGCGAACGTCTCGCCGGCGGCGTTCTGCTCGCCGTCCTCGGCGAGGTTCTGCATCCGGAAGTCGTACGGGTCACGTCCGAGGGCGCGCGCGATCTCGTCGATGTGGCTCTCGAGCGCGAAGACAGTCTGCGGGCCGCCCGGCGTGCGCATGTGGCCGCCCGGCACGGTGTTCGTGTAGACCTGCGTCGCCTCGACGCGTGTGTTCGCGATGCGGTACGGGCCGGCGGCGTGGTTCGCCCCGCCGATGACGCCCGCGGGCTTGTATCCCGCGTACGCGCCGCAGTTCACGAAGAACTGCACGTGGTGCGCCGTCATTGTCCCGTTGCGCTTCACGCCCGTGCGCAGCTTGATCAGCGTCGCGTGTCGAGGATTCCCCGCCAGGAACTCCTCGATGTAATCGGACACCATGCGGACGGGCCGCCCGCTCTCGCGCGCGAGGTAGTAGCAGATCGGCATGTTCAGCGGCGTGCCCTTGCCGCCGAAGTCGCCGCCGATGTACAGCGCGTGCACGGTGATCGTGTCCGCCGGAATGCCGATGGTGAACGCCAGCCCATCGCGCGTCGCGTACGGCACCTTGCTGTTCGTCCACACGTTGGTGTGTCCGCCCTCGATCGCCACGACCGTCGTGTGCGGTTCGAGGTACGCCTGGTGCTGCCGCTGCGTCGTGTAGACGTGCTCGATGATCTCGTCCGCCTCAGCGAACCCGGCGTCGAGGTCGCCGCGGTTCTGCACCGTGCGGTGGTACCCGTTGGACGGCGCGTCGAGGGGCTTCGATCCGGGGTACGTCCCGTACGCGGGATGGATGATCGGCGCGTCCGCGCCCAGCGCATCCTCGATGTCGAAGACGGCGGGCAGGTCCTCGTACTCGACCTCGATCAGGTCGAGTGCGCGCTGTGCCGTCGCCTCGTCGTCCGCCGCGACCGCCGCGATGCGCTCGCCCACGTACCGCACGACGTCCACGGCGAGGACGGGCATGTCCTTGATCGCGCGCCCGTACAGGTTGCCTCGGATGTCGTCGCCCGTGATCACGGCGCGTACGCCCGGCAGTGCCTTCGCCTCGGTCGTATCGATCCGCACGATGCGGGCGTGGGGCCGGCTGCTGTGCAGCACCTTGCCCCAGATGATGCCGGGGAGCGCGTGGTCCGCCGCGTACTCGGCGCGCCCGGTCGTCTTGTCGACCCCGTCCACGCGCGCCGTCGCGGTCCCAACAGTCTGGTATGCGGTCACGCTGTGACCGTCCTTTCCGTGCGGTGGTGGTGGTCGCCCGCGAGGGCAGTCAGAGGATACATGAGGCAAGGTGGGGAGCCTGGGCGGCCCGGAGAGGGACGCGCCACGGCAGTTTACCGTTCTTTAACTTTCCTGACCCCTGTGCGGTCGTTATCTTTCGCCCCGGTGGGCGAATCGGAACCCCGTTCGAACCTTCATCCGGCACTGGAGAACACTTGTTTAACGAACGCACCATTTCATCACGTGCTCATGCGCGGGGTCGCGGCAGGCCTCATCGCCTTCGCGGCCTTCGCGCTCATTCTCGCCAAGCCTGCGCCCGGCGCAGAGGCGGCGTTCCCCGGCCTGACCAACGGCAGCTTCGAATCCGGCCTGGCCGGCTGGACGGTCACCGGTTCCGTCGACCACGTCTGCTCCTTCTGGCAGAACGCCAGCGGCGACTGCTCGGTGGACATGGCGGCTACGCCCTCCCAGGGGCAGCTCAGTCAGGTCCTGGCAACCACGGTGGGCAACAACTACACCGTGAAATTCATGATGGCCGGCAACCCCGCCTGCTCGTCCAACAGCGCGTGGTGGCTCACGGCGTCCTGGCCGCTGAATGAGCCAAGCGTGAAGACCCTGAACGTCAGCGCGACCGGGACCGTGGCCGCGGCCTACTCGTTCGATGTGGCCGGCAAGAGCGACTCCAACATGGGGTGGACGGCGAAGACCTACCTCTTCACTGCGACCAGCGCCTCAACCACGCTGACGTTCCAGAACGGGACGAACGAGGTCTGCGGCGCGACCCTCGACAAGATCGAGGTCACTGAGGCGCCGGCAGGCCCGGCGACGCTCGGCGCAACGACCTGGCAGGGCCAGCGCCCGTACGCGCCGGTGAGCACGCCGTCCTTCCCGACGCACGGAAACATCGGCTTCTACAGTTACATCCCTGCTCCGGGTGTCCCCGGTGCGACCGATGCTGGCTGGGCGAACTGCGGGCCGGGTAACCCGATCTGCCCGAACGCCAACACCATCGGCCTCTCTCAGCTCTCCCGGCTCGCCGGCTACAGCTGCCTGGCTGCGGCGGACTTCACGTTCTACCAGGCGTTCGTGAGCATCCCGTTCGGGACGACGATCAGCCAGTTCAGCGTGAACATGAGCGGTGCTGACGACGGCGCCCGGGTCGCGATCTACAACTCGGCCCACCCGGGCGGCTTCGTGTTCGCCGGTTCGTACATCTACCTCGGTGGTGCGCAGTCGACTACGGACATGTCGTCCGCGATGGTCGCCGGCGAGGTGAACCGCGTGGTCATCACGCAGGTGGATGACTGCTACAGCGGCAACAACCTGAACTCGGCGCAGATCTTCCTGAACGGGACGGTCCTGCCGCCGACGCCGCCTTCGGACACGACGCCGCCGGTGATCACGCCGACGGTGACGGGCACGCTGGGCGACAACGGCTGGTACATCAGCAACGTGAACGTCTTGTGGACGGTCACGGATCCGAACTCGGCCATCACCTCGCAGACGGGCTGCGGCCCGACGGTCGTGAGCGCTGACACCGCCAGCGTCACGTTCACCTGCACGGCGACCTCCTCGGGCGGCACGGCCTCCCAGAGCGTGACGCTGAAGCGTGACGCGACGGCGCCGACGGCGACGGCGACGGTCAGCCCGGCGCCGAACGGTGCCGGCTGGAACAACTCTGACGTGACGGTGACGTTCACCGGCACGGACGGGCCGTCCGGCATTGCGTCCTGCACTGCTGCGGTCGTCCTCAGCGCGGAAGGCGCTGGCCAGCGGGCCAGCGGCACCTGCACGGACAACGCCGGCAACGTCAGCGCCCCGGCGACGGCGACGGTCAACATCGACAAGACGGCGCCGACGGCCTCCGCGGCGGCGGCCCCGGCTCCGAACGCCAACGGCTGGAACAACACGGACGTGACGGTGACCTTCACCGGTACGGACGGGCTCTCCGGCATCGCGTCGTGCTCGGCGGCGGTCGTCCTCGGTGAGGGCGCGGGCCAGTCGGCCACGGGCACCTGCTCGGACAAGGCCGGCAACGTCAGCGCTCCGGCGACGGCGTCGAACATCAACGTCGACAAGACCGCGCCGAGCGTCACCGTCACCGGTGTCACGAACGGTGCGGGCTACATCGTCGGCGGGGTGCCGGCGGCCGGTTGCGCGACCACGGACACGCTCTCGGGCGTGGCAACCTCGGCGACGGTGACCACCGCGGGCGGCCCGCTGGCCAGCGTGACGGTGACCTGCGCGGGCGCGACCGACAAGGCGGGGAACACCGCTGCGGCGGTCACGGCGACGTACCGTGTCAGCTACGACTTCTGCGGCTTCAAGCAGCCGATCCTCGTACCGGTGCAGGAGTTCAAGACGGGCTCCACCATCCCGGTGAAGTTCTGCGTGAAGGACGCGAACGGCGTGGCCGTCGCGACCGCCACGGGCACTGTCGAGGCGTACGTGAACGGTGTCCTTCAGGGCTCCGAGGCCATCCGCTTCTCGGACGGCCAGTACATCGCGAACGTCCAGACGAAGACGGGCAAGGTGGACTGGCCCACGGGTACTCTGGAGTTCCGTGTGAAGCTGAATGACGGCTCCACGCACTCCACCAACACGCTGTCGACGGACGGCGTGAAGGGCGGACTGAAGCTCAAGTAGCGCTCGGCGCCATCGGGCGCAGGACGCAGCGAGAAGGCCCGCCTCACGGCGGGCCTTCTTGTTGTCCGATTGCAGGGGCCGGTGGGACTGCGGCGCATCCGGGCGGCGCCCGCAGGCTGACGGGGCCGCAGTCCCGACGTGAGGGCTACTTCGTGCGCGTCAGCTTCGTCAGCGAGGGGAGCTCGCGGGGCGGGGTCATGTGTTGGCCGCGGATCGTCCAGGACACCTCGCCCACGTACACGTCGCCGCGCGAGTCGACCGCGATGCCGTGCGGCGCGATGAACTGGCCCGGTGCACTGCCCTCCTCGGCCGCGCCGAAGCGCCCCACGAGGCGGCCGCCGCGGTCGAACACGCTGACGCGGTGGCCAACGCCGAGCGCATCGTCCATGTTGGCCACGCCGGTCAGCTCACCGACGTAGATGTTGCCGTCCGGGCCGACCGTGAGCGCGCAGGGGCGGTGGATGTTCGGCCACACGTCCAGCAGCGTCCCGTCGCCATCGAACACCTGCACACGGTTCGCCTCGCGGTCCGCGACGTAGAGGCGGTCGTGGTAGATGCCGAGGTTGTGCGGGATGAGGAACTGCCCGTGCTCGATGCCCGCCTCGCCCCACGAGTGCAGCAGCTTGCCGTCCGCCGAGTAGTGGTGGATCCGCGCGTTGCCGTACCCGTCGCTGATGAACAGCGTCCCGTCGCTGGCGACCACCACGTCCGTGCAGCGGTTGAACGGCTTGCCGCTGTACCTCGGCGACGGCTTGCCCGGCGTGCCGATCGTCATGCGCAGCTTGCCGTCGGTCGTCCACTTCGTGATCGTGTGCGACCCGTCGTCCGCGGCGTAGATGAAGCCGTCGGCGGGCGCGTAGATCGCGTGGGTGCGGTTCGTGAACGCGCCCTTGCCCCACGTGCGCAGGAACTTCCCCGCCTTCGAGAACACCATCACGGGCGCCTCGGTGTTGCGGGTGAGCAGGTAGACCGTGTCGTCCGGCGCGACGGCGACGCCAGGCGTCTCGTGGAGCGTCATGCCCTTCGGCAGCTTGTGCCACTCGCGGTTCGCCGAGTAGTTGAACGTCTCGCGCTTCGTCTTCGTCGCCATCGGTCGTCTCCTCGCGTTGTCGCGTTAGATGCGGTCCAGCCGGTACACGCGCATCGCCACGTCGTGGAACATGTCGGCGCGCTCGGAGGCCGAGTAGCCCGTCGTCAACTTCTTGAACGTGTTCCAGATCACCGTGTACGAGCTGGACGCCTTGTCGGGCGGGAAGTTGCTCTCGAACATGCAGCGGTTCGGCCCGAACGACTCGATCGTGTGCTCGAACCAGCGGCGCGTGCCCTCGAGCATCTCGTCCGAGGTCGGCGGCTTCGCGCGCTTCTCCCAGCCGAAGCCGTTGAGGTACGACATGCCGATGCCGCCGACCTTCGCGTAGACGTTCTCGCACTTGCCGAGCTCGGCGATCGCCGGCTTCCAGGCCTCGAAGACCTCGTCGTGCTTGCCCTCCCACGCGCCCACGCCCAGCGGGCCGGCGAGGTGGTTGAGGATGATCACGTTGTCGGGGAAGTCACGCGCGAACTGGGTCAGCTCTGCGATCTGCGGGAAGAACAGCCACGCCTCGTACGACAGGCCGTAGCGGCGCAGGTGCGTGACGCCTCGGCGGTACGCGGGGTCCTGCAGCATCCCTGCGCGCTGCCGCGACTGGTCGCGGACGGGCGGCTCCGTCCACCACGTGCTGTCGCGGATGCCACGGAACCTCGATGGGCTCGCCGCCATGTGCGCCTCGAGGATCGGCGCCACGTCGTCGCCCAGAGAGAGCGGCGCGTGCCCGACGATCCCGGTCGCGACGCGCGTCGGGCCCCAGAGGCCGCTCGCGCTCTGCACGGCGATGCCCTCGACCCATCGCGTCTCGTTGACGAAGCGGAACGGCGAGGTCTCGTCCGGGTTCTGCATCCCGCTGGCCTGGATGAACACCGTCTGGCGGACGTTGTTGCCCTCGGTGTCGTCGAGGATGTCCTCCAGCACGTACTTCACCTGTCCGGGGCGGTGCATCAGGTGGTGGTGCGGATCGATGATCGGGATGTCGGTCTCGATCGGGGCCTCGTCGGTCAGCGATAGCCAGTTCGGGTCGTTGGTCATGCGTTCACCCCTCCAGGGTCCGGCCCTCGATGGGGCACGTTGCTACGGGCGGACTATATGCGACCGCCGCAATCGCGTTCAGAACCCTCGCCCACGCAGTGGGAGAGAGCAGGGTGCGGGTCTGCGCTCGAACGGTTCTAGGTAGGAGTGGCGTGGTGCAGCCCTCACCCCAACCCTCTCCCCGAACGGGGAGAGGGTTGGGGTCCGCCTCAGAACCCTCGCCCACGCAGTGGGAGAGGGCAGGGTGGGGGCTTTCCGGCTCGGCACTCGGACCTCGAGCCCTACTTGCCAGCGACCTTCACGGGCTGGCCGTCGCGGAGCGTGCCCTGGCCCTCGACGATGATGACGTCGCCGGCGGCGAGGCCCTTCGTGATCTCCGTGCTCGTGCGCCCCACGAGGCCCAGCGTCACGTCGAGGGCGCGCGCCTTGCCGTCCCGCACCACGAACACGCGCGGCCCCTGGTCGGTCGGGATCAGCGCATCGGTTGGCACGGCGAGCGCATCCGATTTTTGAGAGGTGAGGATGCGGACCTGGGTGAAGGTGCCGGGCCGCAGCGTGGGCGGCGGGCTGTCCGCCTTGATCTGCACCTCGACGGTGTGGGCGCGTGGGTCGCCGATCGGGGCAATGGTCAGCACGCGCGCGCTGAGGGGGGTGGCCGCGTCGGGCGTCCTCACCTCGACGGCCACGCCGGGCTTGATCGACGCGGCGTCGGTGTCGCGCAGCGTGACATGCACCTGCACGCCCTTCGCCATCAGGACGAACAGCGGCGTGCTCGTCGTCACATTCGCACCCGGCTCGATGAGGCGCTGTGCGACGACGCCATCGAAGGGCGCGGTGATCGAGGTGCGCGCGAGGGTCGCCTCCATCTGCGCGATCTGGGCGGCGGCGCGGGCGACGGTTGCGTTCGCGGCCTGGATGTCCGCGTCGGTGTAGGGGTTCGCCTTGTTCTCCAGCGAGTCGCGCGCGATCTGCACCTGCGCGCGCTGCGCGGCGACATCTGAGGCGGACGGGTTGAGGAGCGCATCGAGCTTCGCACTTGCCGAGGTGGCCCCCTGCTTCGCCGCCTCCGCCCCCGCGAGCGCGCTCCGGTAGTTCCCGTTGGTCTGGAGCACCGCCACCGCGCGCTGGCCCAGGTCGCTCCGGGTGTCGCCGCTGCGCGACTGCAGGAAGCCCGCGATGGCGTCGGTGGCAGCGGTTGGCAGCGGGATCTCCGTGCCGTTGCACGGGACGGGGATGCCCTGGCCCGGGGGAAGGTTGCATGCGTTCCCGATCGCCCCGAGGAGCAGCGCGCGGTTCGTCTCGATCGCCACTTCGTTCGCGGCGAGCGAGGATTGCGCCGTCGCGAGCGCGGAGCGGGCCGTGGCCACATCCGTCGCCGAAGGCTGCAGGAGCTGCGCGAGCTTCGCCTCGGCGGCGGTGAGCACGGCCCGGGCGCTGTCCACGTCCGTGCTCCGTGCCCCCGCGCCCAGCAGTGCTCGTCGTGACTCCGCAGCGATGAGGTCGGCCTGCGCCTGCCGGAGCTGGGCGGGGAGGGCCTCGGTCGTGATGCTGGCGAGGCGGTCACCGCTTCGCACGGTGTCGCCCACGCTCGCCGCCATGCTGGTCAGCGTCCCGGCGCTCAGGGAGGTGATGGTGGCCTGCTGGGGAGCCTGCACGACGCCCGCGTAGACCAGCTCGGAGCGGATGGTGCCCGGTGCGAGGGTGACCACGGCGACTGTGGGCTGGAAGGCCGCCTCGGCCTGCTCGGAGGCGAGTTGCCGCACGCCAAGCACCGCCGAGATCAGCAACCCGACGCACGCGCCGATGGCGCTGGCGATCGCCAGGGGCGATCGGTACATCGAGGGCGCGCCCGCGACCGATGCTTCCAAGCGCCCCGCCCTCCCCGTATCTCGTATGGAATTGGGGGACTATACATCGTCTCGTCTAACCTGCATCGCCGGGGCGCCGTCCCTGTGGCGCGACCGGTGTAGGCTACCCTCGCGCCCGGGCGCCGGACCCTGATCGATCGGGCCGGCAGCTCGCAAGGAGTGTCATGCATCGCAGACTGCCCTGGTGGCTGCTCGTGACGTGGGCTGTCCTCGTGGCCGCTGCCGTCCCGTTGCTGCTGTG
The DNA here is from genome assembly GCA_945888895.1 of Dehalococcoides mccartyi. Taxonomy (GTDB): domain Bacteria; phylum Chloroflexota; class Dehalococcoidia; order UBA2979; family UBA2979; genus SHYQ01. The sequence goes on from CAMDAY010000039.1 coordinate 10,478, forward strand.
GGGGCTGCAGGTCGGCACCCGCTACGCCTACGACCGCACGAACTACGTCTCGGCGACCACTGCATCGGTCACGGGTGACCTCGTCACCGTCGCCTCCGTCAATGCGGGGCGCGTGGCGGTGCTTCGCACCACGACCGGCGCGAAGGTGCGCGAGGGTGATCCGCTCGCAGAGATCGAGATGGCCGCGCCGGTTCGCATGACTTCCGGCGGCACTGCGGTGCTCGCGTTCCTCGGCTCCACCGACCAGCAGGTCGCCACGACCGCTCCGGTGGATGGTGTCGTCGCCTCGGTGATGGTGACGCAGGGGTCGGCCGTCAGCGCGGGGCAGGCGATCGTTCGCATCATCGACCCCACGCATCTGCGCGTGACCGCGTACGTGTCCGAGGCGGACGTCGCGCGCGTGCGCTCCGGCCAGGACGCCGAGGTGTACCTCACCGCCCTCGACCGGACGCTGCACGGCGTCGTACAGGCCGTCGTGCCGGCGACCTCCGGCGCGTTCGCCACGCTGTCGCCCTCGGGGGTCGAGGCAAAGGCGGCAAGCCCGGTCTTCCCCGTCCTCGTCCGCGTCGACTTGCGGGATCACGCGCAGCTGCTGGGGAGCACCGCCGAAGTGAGGATCCGCGTCCGATGACCGCGGGGTCGCCCACCGGATCGCGGCGCGAGCCGCTGATCACGCTCGGGCGGCTGGTCCCCATCGCCGCGACCGTTGCCGGAGTCATCGCGATCCTGATCGTCAACGGCGCGCCTGCCGACCGCATCTACGCCGCCGTCGCCGGGCTCGCGCTCCTCGTCCTGGGCATCGTCGTGGTTGGCGTGCGCGAGCTGCGCGCCGCCACTGCCGCGCTCCCCCCGGTCGAGGAGACGGGTGAGTGGCACCGCCCGGTCACGGGATGGGCGCACACCACGTTCGGCGCGCTGGAGGATCCGAACTTCCGACCGCTGTTCCTCGGCAACATCGCGCAGTTCAGCTCGATGCAGATGCAGCTGGTGGTGCGCGGGTGGCTGGTGTTCCACCTCACCGGGTCGTTCGCCGCGCTGGGGACCATGGCGCTGGCGAACGCCGTGCCCTCGCTCCTCGTCTCGCCGATCGGCGGCGTCGTCGCCGACCGTGCGAACAAGAAGATGGTGATCCAGGTCGCGCAGGGCTACAACGCCATCAACGCCGCGATCCTCGCGGTCCTCGCGGTGGGCTGGTTCGGGCTCCAGCTCGAGTTCTGGCACCTGTTTCTCAGTGCGTTCCTCCAGGGCTGCGTGAACTCCATCATGCAGCCGTCGAGGCAGGCGATGATCTCCGACCTCGTGCCGCGCGAGCGGCTGATGAACGCGATCGGGATCAACTCGTCCGGCCAGACGTTCATGCAACTCGTCGGTCCCGGCATCGCCGGCTTTGTGATCGCGGCGCGCGGGCCGGCCATCGTGTTCTTCATGATTGCGTTCATGTACGTCATGGCGATGGTTTTCACCATGAACCTGCCGCGGCACCCGCTCTACAGCTTTGTCCGAGGTCAACGTCCGGGTGGCCGCGGCGGCCACGGTCGCGCCGGCGGCTGGACCGACCTGGTCGAGGGCGCCAAGTACATCGCGCGGGATCGGCGGATCGGCCTCGCACTGCTCGTGAACTTCCTCATCGTCACGGTGTCGTTGCCGTACACGCAGTTGCTGCCAGGCTTCGTCGCGGCGGTGCTGGACAAGGGCGCACTGGAACAGGGCATCCTGCAGAGCATCCAGGGCTTCGGCGCGCTGGCCGGGGCGGTGTTTGTCGCCTCGGCAGCGTCGAAGGGGCGCGGGCGACTGTTCCTCGGGTCGGGCGCGCTCCTCGGCGCCGCGATCGTGCTGTTCTCGATCTCGACGGTCTACGTGTTGACGCTGCCGATCATGATCGTCCTCGGCTTCGCTCAGGCGTGTCGGATGGCGTTGGGCCAGGTGTTGATCCAGGAGTACTCGGAGGAGGAGTACCGCGGGCGCGTGGCGTCCGTGATGTTCATGGAATTCGGCCT
>CAMDAY010000040.1 GCA_945888895.1 Dehalococcoides mccartyi
CGGATGGCGATGATGGCGAGGGCGCCCACGCTCGTTTCCGGTGTGTTGTCCCATCGCCGCCACGTCGGCGCGTGACCGATACCGACCGCCGCGACCTTACCTCGGTGCTCCCAGACTCCCAACCCTTCCTGCGTCCGATACATGGATGCAGGGATCATCTGTGCCATGTGCTGAAACCTCTCTTCGTGCTCGGCGTTGCGAACGAGGCGGCTACGCGACGACCTGCCACTCGGGTACCTTCTGGCCGTTCCCGGGGGTGGTCTCGAAGATCATGCGCACCGACGCGCCGATCGGGACGTCATCCACGGGTGTGCCGGGCAGATGCGACATCATGTTGATGCCCGGAGCGTCCTCCAGATCGATCACAGCGACGTTGTACGGCTGGTCTTCCTGGAGCGAGGAGATCGGCGTGTCGTACACCACGCCGTAGCTGTAGATAGTCCCGCGACCACTTACCTCACGCCATGTCAGTTGATCTGCCGTATTGCAGGCCGCGCACACGGGCTCCGGTGGGTGCTGGAAGCGGTCACAGTGGCTGCAATGCTGGAGGACAAGGCGGTCGTGGTTACACGCGCCCCAAAAGGATTTGTCCAATTCATTCGCGACCGGTGATTGCTTGGGCATCCAGGTGCATCCTTCCCCATTCCGTGACGGCGCCCTCATGCATTGGGCGTCATGTCCTCTTGTACGTGACAGACGGCGCGAGTGTCCTCGTCGATCGCTGTGAGTCGGCCTCGCTGCTCGTCTCCGGACGCCAACGTCCTTGCCGCACAGCGCGACACATCGATGGCACGAAGTAGGCGCGATGCGGTCCGCCGTCTCCGCTAGCGTGAACCTCGAAGTCGTGGGTCGAGCACGTCTCGAACGACGTCGCCGAGCATGTTGAACGACAGGACCGTAACGCTGATCGCGATGCCCGGGAAGATAGCTAGCCACGGCGCAGTCTCCATGTACTGCCGTCCGGACGTCGAAAGCATCAGGCCCCACGATGGAGTCGGCGGCTGCGTCCCCAGTCCTAGGAAGCTCAAGCCAGCCTCGATCAGGATCGCCCCGCCGAGCGATGCCGAGATCAGGATCAGGATCGGCGCAACCACGTTGGGAAGGACGTGCCGGAACATGATCCGCAACTGGCTGGCACCCAGCGCGTGCGCCGCCTCCAGGTACACGTTCTGCCGCACGGAAAGCACCGCAGCGCGAACCACCCGCGACGACGATGGCACGACGACGATCGCCACCGCCAGGATCACCTGCGTGGTGCCCTGGCCGAGCACTGAGACAAGCGTGAGCGCCAGCACCAGCCCCGGCAGAGCGAGGATACTATCGACGAATCGCTGCGCGATCAGGTCGAACTTGCCGCCAAGGAACCCACTCGTCAGGCCGAGCATCGTCCCTCCGAGGATGCCCGTGCTGACGGCCAGCAGCCCGACATAGAGGGAGATGCGCGAGCCGTAGATCACGCGCGAGAACTGGTCGCGTCCGATGTTGTCCGTCCCGAACGGATGAGCCCAACTCGGTGGCACGAACGTGGCGCGCGAGGTGGCGATCGGGTCGTACGCCGTCACCCACGGCGCGGTGATCGCGCAGAGCACGAGGATCGCGATGATCGAGGCGAACACACCGCCAACCGGATTGCGCACGATGCGCAAGGCGGCTGTCAGCAACGGTCCGCGCGACTGGCGCGCCAGCATGAACGGCCGATCTGCGGTTGTTGCCATGAGTTGCTCCTGATCCCGTTGTAGGCTGCGGTTAGCGGTAGCGGATGCGCGGGTCAAGCACCACGTACGTCAGGTCGATTGCAAGGTTCGACATCACGAAGATCGTGGCCATCACCATCACTGAGCCCTGCACCTGCGTGTAGTCGCGATGCGTCACCGCGTCCAGCGTCAGCCGGCCGAGGCCAGGCAGCGAGAAGATCTGCTCGATGACCACCAAACCGCCCAACAGGCCCGTCAGCTGCGCACCAATGATTGTCACCACAGGCAACAGGCTGTTGCGCAGCACATGTCGGATCACCACGTCACGCGCACGCAAGCCCTTGGCGTGTGCGGTGCGCACGAAGTCCTCTCGCATCACTTCCAGCATCGCGGATCGCGTCATCCGCGCAGTGACCGCCGCAAGCCGGTATCCGATGATCAACGCGGGAAAGATCAGCGCCTGCAGGTTGAGCAGCGGGTGCTCAAGCGGCGAGTACCAACCAAACTCGGGTAGCCAACCAACGTACTTGGAGAGTACGAGCACCAACATGGTGGCCAAGAAGAAGTCCGGAACCGAAAGCCCCATGATCGAGAAGAACCGTGCGGCGTAGTCGATACGCGTGTTCTGTTTGACTGCGGACACCACTCCCAGCGGGATGGCGACAGTGACCGCAGTCAATACCGCGAGGACTGCGATCTCCGCCGAGACTCGCATCCGTCCCAGCAGCGTCGGGAGCACCTCGTCGTTCGTCCACAGCGATCGTCCGAAGTCGCCCTGCACTGCGTGGAACGCCCAGTCGAAGTACTGCACGAAGAAGTTGCGGTCGAGGCCCAGTTGCTCGCGCATGCGCTGGAGGGTCTCAGGACTGGCGTACCCACTCTCCGCGATCCGGGCCATGACGACGTCGCCCGGCAGGATACGCAGCAGCGAAAAGATGATGAATGAAACGAGGATGAGTGACGGAAGCGAGAGTGCAAGTCGGCGAATGACGTACGGGCCCATGTGCAGTTCCTCACTCGATTGCGGGAATTGCGGACTCAATCCGCTCGGTTTGCGTGTATCACAAACATACTATAGCGACACCTGTCAAGCGTGATCGGTGCTTCGGATCGCCGCCGAATGAGCGCCTGCAGCGCTCCGATCGCGTGGCACGCAGCGGTCGAGGCGTATCGATGACAACTGCGCGTCGAGCGCCGATCGCTGCATGCGCCCCACAACTGAGGTGCATGCAGCGACCCGTCACGTCACTCGTCGCGTCGGCCGCCGAGGGGCGCTACTTGTCGATCCAGACGTGCGGGATGAACTGGGAGTTCATGTAGCTGAACGGTCCCTTGAACCCTTCCCCGCCGACGCCAGCCAGCATACCGCGCAACCATGGTTGTCTTACGGTGTACGTGACGTTGTTGGCGTGCTCGATGCGATATGCCTTGTCCAGCACGTGATCCCAGATCTTCTTGTGGATCTCGCGCCGCTTCTGCGGGTTGAGCTCCACGCTCTGCTGGTCTGCCCACGTGTCGAGTTGCGGGTCTACGATGTTGAAGACGTTCGTCGGCAACCCCGTCTTCAAGTGGTCGCGGAAGTGGTTGTCGGCCTGGCTGCCGTGCGGGTCCCACACCTGCATCGTGTCCGGATAGCTCACGCCGACGAGCTGCGAGTTGAACGAAACGTAGTCCTTCGATTGCGGGTTCACGCCGATGCCAGCGCGCTTCCACTGATCGATGATCACCTCGTTCTGCGAGGTCTGGTACGGGTTGTAGTACGGCCAATCAAACTTGAGATTCTCCTGGCCTGCCGCCTGCAGCATCTTCTTCGCCTCGGCAACGTCGTAGCGCCACCACTTGCCCAACTCACTGCCGGTAGGCCGGTGATCCATGACGAACGGCCACGGGAACACCGGGATGGTTGCCGACTGGCCTGCGTACAACGTCTCGTTAATCTCATCGCGGTCCAGCAGCAGCGATAGCGCGCGGCGCACCCGCTCGTCTTGCCACTTTGGCAGCTTCAGGTTGAACGCGGTCATGAAGGAGGCTTTAACGAAGTACGTCTGCTGTATTTGCACGTCCGCTACGCTGGCCTTGATCGCATCCGCCTCGCGTGCATTGGCAGCGGTCGCCTGGCCGGTCTGACCGGCGCGGAACGCCGCGAGTTGCGCGGCGAGATCCGGGATCAGCCGATACTCATAGTTGTCGAGGTACGGCCCCTCTTTGCCCCAGTAGTCCGGGTTGCGGACGTACTTGCTGCCCTTCCCCGGTACTGCCTCTGTGAGGATGAACGGTCCGGTGCCGATCGCCACTTTGTCGATGCTGTTGTTGTCCGAAATCTCGCGCGGCATGATGTTCTGGTTCTGCTCGGCCAACGGCACGATGAAGTCCGGCGAAGGCTTTGTCAGCGTAACCCGCACCGTTGCCGCGTCCGGCGTCTCCACCTTGGCAACGGCCTCGTAGAGCGGGCCCCAGATGCCGACCGTCGAGTACCGCTTGATCGAGAGCGCCACGTCTTCCGCGACGAACGGGCGACCGTTGACCGGCGCGACGTTCTGCCACTTCACGCCGGGGCGAATCTTGAAGACGTAGGTCATGCCGTCCGGTGAGATCTCCCACGACTGCGCCAGCGCACCCTCCAGATCCTTCTGCGGGTCGGAGGTGCCGGGGAGTTCGGTATCCTTGCTGGTCATCTTCCGACGCAGTAGGGAGTCGTACACGGTGTTGGTGATGCCAAGGTTGCCGATGGCGCCGCTCTTGGCGTTGTCCAGCGTCGCGAGGTCGTTGGCGATCGCGATGACCAGCGAGCCGCCGCGCTTCGGTTGCTTGGTCGTCAGCGGGATGGTGTGTGGGTAGAGCGTCTTCGGAGCTACGACAGCGGCGGTAGTGCCAGCGCTCCCTCCGGGTCTGGCGCCGTCAGCCCCCGGGTTGGCGCTTCGGCACCCGAAGAGTGCGGCGGCTGTCAGCCCAACGCTGCCGACCACCCCGGCCCGCAGCACTCCCCGTCGCGTCACTAGCGTATGGATGTCTTTCATCGTCGGACCGATCCCTTCGATTCCGGAGTAAGAGGATTGGACGGTACCGCCAGACTATATCACACCTGTATATAGCGAGATGGGTGCCGATCCGCGGTGTGCCCGCCAGCGTGGCCCCGCCGCGAGCGTCCACCTCAGGGGACACGGGTCGCCGCGTGCCTAAACGCGGTTAGCTTCCCTGATCGCGGCGCGCTCGGGTTCGGTCAGGCCAAGTTCGTCGTAGACATCCACGTTGTGCTCGCCGAGCAAGGGCGCTCGTCGCGTGATCGCGCCCGGCGATTTCTCGTAGATCGAGGCGAGTCCGGGGTAGGTGATGGTCCGCCCCAACTCCGGATGTTCGATCTCAACGAAGAAGCCGCGATCCGCCCAGTGCGGGTCGTTCAGTATCTCCTCCGGGGATCGCACCGCGCCGGCGAGGGATCCACGCTCCTGTGCGCCGTGGTAGGCCTCCTCGGCAGTGATGTTGGCGAAAAAGTGCTCCAGCACCTCCGCGATGTGTGACTGCTCGGCGAGGATGGTCGCGGCTTCCTGGTACTTCGGATCCAGGAGATCCTGCGCCAGCCCGTGGCGCTCCATCCATTCCGCCCAGAGCTTCAGTGTCTCCGGTGTGAAGCGGAACAGTGCTCCGGAGTTGATGTACGCACCGTCCTTGCAACGGAATTGCGTGCGAGGGCTTGGCTGCGCACTGGCATGCCGGCCGGTCTGACGCTTCACCATCTCCTTGCGGTATATCCACGTCGGCACGTGCGGCTCGGTGGTGATCGAGCATGCACCGTGCACCGATGCATCGATGTACTGGCCGCGCCCGGTGAAGTCGCGATGGGCGAGCGCCGCCATGATCGCGATGTACGCGTAGTGTGATCCCATGTGCCACGCGTTCCCGCCGCCCGGCGCAATCGGTGGGGCGTCCGGCAGCTCCGATTCGTCGTAGCCACAGCACGCCATCTGTCCGCCCGCGGCGAGGTGTACGAGGTCCGATCCTGCGTAGTCGTGCCACGGGCCAGCCTGCCCAAAGCCGGTCAGCGAGCACATGATCAGGCGCGGATTCAGTTCGCGCAGTTGTTCGTAGCCAAGGCCGAGCGAGGGCAGATACCCCGGCGCGAACGTTTCCAGCAGCACGTCTGTCGTCGCCACCAAGCGTCGAAGCACGTCGCGGCCCGCCTCGGACTCAAGGTTCAACGTGATTCCGCGCTTGCTGGTGTTGTAGTGCCAGAAGTGGAGGCTGCGCTCCGGATGCGGAGTGTCCTGGTAAAACGGTCCGGTGTGCCGCTCCGTCGCGCCCTGCGGAGGCTCCACCTTGATGACATCGGCGCCGAGGTCCGCCATCAGTTTGCCGGCCCACTGGCCCTTCTCATCCGTCAACTCCAGTACGCGCAGATCGCCCAGTGGCCCGACTCCATGGCGGCTCCCAGAGCCGCGGTCAACAACCACGGGCGCGGGATCAGCGCCAACCGTCGGCGGAGTCACCATGGTGCCGTCCAGCAGGTACGGTTCCATCGGCACGCTCTTCGGCCAGAACACGCCCTCCTCGAATCCGGTGCGCACATCGGCGTCGGACAGCCCAAGCAGCCCCGTGAGCACGAGCCGCGTGTGCTCCCCGACCAGCGGCGCCGGTCGGTCGACGGATGTGGGTGCGTCCGAGAGGGTAAATGGGAAGTTCTGCATCAGGTTCGTGCCCAGCACCGGGTGGAAGACTGGTCGATACAACTGCTGGAACCGCGATTGCACGTCGTGGTCCACGCGGTCTTCGGTGCTTTGTACGGGCATGGCGCGCACGCCGCTGCGCTGGCAGAGCGCGGCGACCTCGTACTTGCCCATCGTCTTCGTCCAGGCCTCGATGTGCCGATCGATCGCGTCCTGCTGTGCGATGCGACCGTCGAGGGTTCCGAGTTCCGGGCCAGCAGCCCACGACGGGGAGCCCATGACGGACACCAACGCCTGCCACTCGGTATCGCTGCCGCAGGTCAGCGCGCACCAATCGTTGTAGCCGCCACCGGCGGTGCGATAGGCGTTGTGCGGCACGGCGATCGGGCCTCGATAGTTGTTGACCACGGGTGCGCCTGGCCAGACGGCGCGGTTCCCCGGGGGGTACCCCTCGCGTCGCGAGCCACGACCGTTCACCGTCAGGTCAAGGAATGCCGGGCCGATCAGCGTCATGCCCGCCGCAACCTGCGAGAGATCCACGTGCTGCCCCTCGCCCGTCATGTTGCGGTGGTGCAGCGCCGTCAGTACTCCCATCAGCCCGTACATGCCGCCGGTGTCGTCCATGTATGACCAGCCCCAGCCTGCCGGCGGCTCCTCCGGTAGGCCGGAAGAGAACGTCAGGCCAGACAACGCCTGCACGATGGGCCCCGCGGTCTGGTAGTGATGGTTGCGCCCGACCTGTCCGAGTCCGGCCATCGAGACATAGATGATGTCTGGCCGGAGCTGCGTCATCTCCGCGTAGCCCAGCCCCCAGTTCTGCATGACGCGGGAGCTGAAGTTCTCGATCACAATGTCGGACATCGCGAGCAGCCGCTTAATCAGGTCGATCCCCTGCGGCGAGCGGACATTCATGGTGACGCCGAGTTTCCCGGCGTTCGTGTCGTTGAAGAAGCCGCCGTTGTTGAACGTCGGGGTTGCGTCGGGCGGAGTCCCGCTCACGCTGCCGTTCATGCCGCCACGCATGTTGAACGTGCCAGTGCCGGGCTGCAGCCACTCGATCTTGATCACCTCGGCCCCGAGCGCCGCAAGCCAGCGTGTGGACCACGGCCCCGCCCGCACCCAGGTGAAGTCCAGCACGCGGATTCCAGTGAGCGGCCTGCGTTCCATCGGTCACCTTCAGTCTGTGCCTCTGGCGGCTGCGATCCGGGGGAACCGGAAGTGGCCGCCGTTCAGGCTGATCCATCGCGAGTTGAGAGGGGACTGCCCCGGTCGCCCGATGGTCAGACGCGTGTCGGGCCTTACCCGACACTACTACGCACGTAATCACCCCACAAGCGCCTGAGCCCGCTCGATGGCCCCCCAGCCCCCGCTCGTCTCGATCGGATTCGAGGCAGCACCTTGCCAGACCTGCTGGCGTTGAGTACGAATGCGTATAACATGCTTGTTATCGGCACTCGTGGCTCGGCAGGACAAGGGGATAGCACAGGAACGTACCGTCATCAGTCGGCGCAGTGTCTTGCGGGGAACCGCCATCGGCGGCTTCTGGCTCGCAGCCGCCGCGCTCACCGGGTGTCGCAGCAGCTCGGAGAGCGCACCGGGCGCCTCCGAAGCGCCTGCGGCCAGTGTCGCTGGCAATGCCGGCAAAACCGCCCTTGATGCGATCAAGGCAAAGTACCCCGCCACGTTCCAGGATCCCCCCGGCATGCAGCCGCGGAAGGGTGGCACTCTCACCACCTTCAATGCGAACGACATCGCGTCCTTCGACACTACGAAGAGTGGCGCGTCGGGGAACCTGAGCCACACCAACACCGTGATGGACACGCTGCTGCGACGGAAGATGACCACCAATGCGGACGAGCTCAGGGGTACCGGCGATCCGCGAGGAGACCTGGAGGGCTCACTTGCGCAGGGGCTGCCGGAAGTCACTCCTGACGGGTTGACCGTCACCTTCAAGCTGCGACCCGGCGTGAAGTGGCAGAACATCGCGCCCGTCAGCGGGCGATCATTCACCTCGCAGGATGTGCTGAAGGCGTATCAGCGCTACGCCACCACCGGCGTGTTCCAGGAATACTTCGAGTCAGTGGCGCGCATGGAGACACCGGATCCGCTGACGCTGAAAGTCACACTGAAGCAGCCGAACCTTGACTTCATGATCCCGCTCGCCGAGCAGAACACCGGCATCTTCCCAATGGAGATCGTCGACAACAACACGATCGATCGCGTGATCATCGGTACCGGTCCGATGATGGTGAAAGAGGTTCGCAAGGGCCAGGACGCCACCTACGAGCGCAACCCGAACTACTGGGGGCCCGCGCCATACCTCGACGGCTACCGGATCAAGATCATGCAGGACCCCGCAGCCCAACTTGCGGCCTATCGCGCCGAGCAGTTGGTCAGCACCTCGGCCAAACAGCTGAAGGACGTCGAAGCGATCCGCAGCACCAACCCCAAGAGCCAGTTACGGTACGTTCGCGCTCCGAAATCCACCTTCCACACCGCGTTCAACATGGCGTTGCCCAAGTGGCAGGATGAGCGGGTTCGGCGCGCGGTCTCGCTGGCGATAGATCGCGAAACCTTGAATGCCACGCTCTACGATGGGCTTGGGTACACCCTGCCCAATATCCCATGGACGTACCTCTTCACTGAGGAGCCCACCACCGAGGCAACGCTCGGCAAGTATTTCCGGTATGACCCCGCCGAATCAAAGAAACGGCTCCAGGCTGCCGGTCAGGAGAACCTCCAATTCGAGTACGTGTACCAGAACGCGTATCTGGGTGAAGGCCAGAACGCGATGATCCTGGATCTCTACCGAAAGGCGGGGTTCAAAGTCACTCCCGTCTCCCTGGACTACGTCTCGTTCAACTCCATGCTGGCTTCCGTGAAGTACCCGGACACCATCCAGGCCTGGGACTCGCACGGCGAGGTGATCAACAACTACTTCAGCAACCAGATCAGATCCAACTCGCCAGGCAACTGGTTCACCATCAAGGACACCCAACTCGATACGTGGGCGGGTCAGCAGAGCGTGGAGCTCGACTCGAACAAGCGGAAGGACATCCTGCGCAAGATCTGGGATCGCATCCAGGATCAGGTGTACCACGTGGAGACGACCAACCCGGCGGGCTTCACCCTGTACCAGCCATTCGTACACGGACTGCAATGGGGGCGGATTTTGGGTGAGAGCGTGGGCACGCCGTTCGGGTACTCCAACGGGAACTTCATCGGCTCGATCTGGACGGAGAAATCCATTTAAAGGGTATTGAACATCTAGCGGGTGCAGGCGTCATCCCGAGCAACATCTGCTCTTGCCGCTCATCTGGTCCGCGCATCACGCCCTCCTCGCGTGGAGGACATGATCCGCGCTCCACCACTACACCCGCCAGATGTTCAATACCCCTGCCTGGCGGTGCGATTGTGTGCTGTCAGACCTCAGTGCCGCGGCCGACGCCATGCACGCGCCGGCCTTCACCGCGCGTAGTCGCAGATTCGCAATGGCACCGATGTGGCGGCGTAGCCCAATTTGCCGTCCAAACTTCGCACGGGCACGAAGACGGCGAAGCGTAGCCCTGCGGCCGCTGCGATGTGAGCATTCGACCTTCACCGACTCGCCATATATGTCTGGCGGTCTCAGGGGATGAACGCAACACCTTGGCGAATGAGCACAGACTGCTCAGGCGCGATGGAGGTGTGGACCATGAGACGGGCGTTACCCACGGCAGAGGAAGAAGGTGAAGTCTGGCGACGCTACCGGGCCGGTGCGTCGCTTCAGTCGATCGAGCGAGCACTGAGGGTGGCCACGGCGAGCCGCGCGGGCGTTCGTGGCATCGACAGGCAGACTGCGCCCGGCAGCGCGTACGCGGAATCCGCTACATCTGTCGCTCGCCGAGCGCGAAGAGATCTCGCGCGGAGTCGTCGCCGGAGATTCGTGTCGGGCGATCGCCCGTCGCATGGGACGGGCTGCATCAACGGTCTCGCGTGAAATCTCGAGCTCCGGGGGTCGACTGCGATACCGCGCCTGGGCGGCGGACCAGGCGGCATGGAGATGCGCGCGCCGTCCGAAAGTGGCAAAGCTCGTCAGTCATCCACGACTGCAGTCGATCGTCGCGGACAAACTCAGGCTGCGCTGGTCGCCTCAGCAGATCGCCGGCTGGCTTCGCCGAGAGCACGGCGACGATCCGGAACTGCAGGTGTCGCACGAGACTATCTACACCTCACTGTTCGTGCCGTCGCTCAGCGCGTTGACGAAGGGACTAACGCGGTACCTGCGCACGCGGCGCACGCTCCGACGACCGCGAGCAACGCGTGTGGCGTTGGGCCGTGGACACATTCCAGGTCGCATCAATATCAGGGCGAGACCAACCGAAGCCGATGACCGTGCGATACCGGGTCACTGGGAAGGCGATTTGGTGCTCGGCAAAGCGAATAGCGCGGTCGTAACGCTGGTCGAACGCAGCAGCCGCTTCCTGATCGTGCTTCGTCTGCCTCACGGCCGAAGCTCTCAGCAGGTGCTCGCCGAAATTGCTCAGCGGATCGTGACGCTGCCCACGCAGATACGTCGTTCACTCACCTGGGATCAGGGCAAGGAAATGTCATGGCACGAGCGCTTCACTGTCGAGACCGGACTTCCGATCTTCTTCTGCGACCCGCGTAGCCCCTGGCAGCGCGGTACGAACGAGAACACCAACGGCCTGCTCCGTCAGTACTTTCCGAAGGGCACCGACCTGAGCAGGCACAGCGTCAACGATCTCAAGGCCGTAGCCGCTGCGCTCAACAGCCGACCCCGCAAGACGCTCGGATGGAAGACTCCCGCCGAGGCACTCGATGATCATCTATGCTCGCTCCAACAAGGCGGTGTTGCGACGACTCCTTGAACTCGTCCAGTATGGTTCGCTGCGGTTGGCGCTGGAATGATGGTGCAGCTGCCGATGACGGTCGCAGATGCTGGTGTGACAGAACGCATTGAGCCCAGCAACAGCAGGGACATCGCGCCGACGAACATGAGAACCTGAACCGAAAATGCTCGTCGCCGGAGATTGTTGTGCATCATCATTGCTGACTTCCTTTGGGAATGACGTCAGCAATGCCAATGGCACATCGTTGAGTTCAAGCACCGTCGTTCGTGGGAACAGGAGCACGAGCCTGCCGCAGGTGTGTGCTGTTGCGCACACTAACAGACGTCGCTTCTCTGCTCAGAACGCTTGTCAGACGTGCTGCTGCGTCGAGAAGCCTTGACCCGCGCACGGTCGTCGACGCATCGATCAGCACTCAGATCATCGAGATCCACGCCGTGTCACGCGGGACGTACGGCTCGCCGCGGTGCTGGATGTGTACCCGCGCCGGATCGTCGGATGGTCGATCGAAGACCACCTGCGTGCCGAGCTCGTCGTGGATGCGATCGAGATGGCCCGCTGGCGGCCCCGGCGCAGCCCGGACAGACGATCGTGCACTCCGATCGCGGCTCACCTACTCACCACCGCGTCAGGCCAATGGAGGAGCAGCTCCAAGCCGGAGCTGCATGGCAGGATATCGACCTGGTGTTCACCTCGCGTCTCGGTGGCCCGATTGAGAAGCAGAACCTCTCGCGCCGCAGCTTCCAACCGCTACTCGCAGCGGCCGGCCTACCGAAGATCCGCTTCCACGACCTCCGGCACAGTGCAGCCACGCTTCTGCTCACCCAGGGCATCCACCCGAAGATCGTTCAAGAGCGCCTCGGTCACGCGAATATCAGCGTCACCGTGGACATCTACAGCCACGTCCTACCCACCCTTCAACAGGATGCGGCAGACCGCCTCGACCGCTTCTTCGCCGCCGTCTGAACCCCCGTTGCTGTCAAAATTGCTGTCACCCGGCGTTTGAACGCAGAACGAGCCGCCCTGGGGCGGCTCGTTCTGCGTTCGGGCTGGGTGGTGCCGAGGGGCGGACTTGAACCGCCGACACCGCGATTTTCAGTCGCGTGCTCTACCAACTGAGCTACCTCGGCACGAAGGAAGCAGGGGGAAGGATACGGCGAGGCAGCGCGGAGAGCCAGAGGCCGCACGTCACGTCGAGGGGGGACGCCTACCCCGCCACGCGTGTCCGCTGG
>CAMDAY010000041.1 GCA_945888895.1 Dehalococcoides mccartyi
CTCAGCACGAAGTACACCGTGGGCGCGCCAGCGGCGACGCCGCGGAAGACCACGACCGTCTCGCCCTTCGGCCAGGTGGGATCGGGATCGGGGCTCGGTGCCTTCAGTTTCGCCGCGGCGTATAGCGAGCCGGCGCCGCTGACCGCATCGGTGATCGACTTGGTGGCGTCCGCGACCCACTCACCCTCGCACCGGCCGGTCCCAAACACCTTGTAGACGGTGCCCTGCGGGTCGCCCGCCCTGCACTTCGGCGGGCCGCCCGCACCCAGAGCGGTCGCGCAGCCGACGTTCTGGTAGGCGACGAGCGGCAGGACGCTGGAGGCCTGCTTCGAGGTCACGGAGCCGATCACCTGTGCCACGATCGGCGGGATGGCCTCACCGGTGGGGACCAGCGGCAGCGCGGCCATCGGAGTGGGGGAGGCGGTTGGCGCCGTGGAGGGCGAGGCGGCCGGCGTGTTGGTGACGGTCGCCACCGGAGGCGTCGTCCCACTGCAGGCAGTCGCGACCGCGGCGGTGATCACGGTCATTGCGAGGAGGGCGTGTCGAACGTTCATCGTCCGATTTTGCCACAGGGTGACCGTTAGCGGCTGCACGCCGGGGCTCGCAGGTTCATCGCAGAACCGGCTAGTCGAACTCCGAGCGAGGCTCTCCCTCGCGGTTGATGTACGACATAGCGCGCTCGAAGTCGTCCCCGTTGATCAGGCCAGAGGACTCGAGGTACTTGAGGGTGACCTCCAGCGTCAGGATCGCGTGCAGCCGCACGCCCATCCCCTCCAGCCTGCGTGTCGCGCCCTGCTCGCGGTCAACGAGCACGACCGCGTCGGACACCATGAGGCCGGCGTTCCGGAGCGCCGCGATCGTCTCAACGAGTGAGCCGCCGCCCGTGGCGAGGTCGTCCACCACCAGCACGCGCTCGCCGGGGCGGTAGATGCCCTCGATGTGCGGCGCGGCCACCTCATCGGCCTCGCGGGGCGGACGAACGTAGAGCAGCGGGCGATCCATGCGCAGTGCGAGGGCGGTCGCGAGGTACAGCCCGCCGATCGGGACGCCCGCGATGCCGTCGAACGGCTCGACCGTGCGGTTGCGGCGCACCATGCCGAGCTCTACCTCGTCCGACATCAGCGCCACGGTGCGCTTCAGGGCGTCCGGGCGTGAGATCAGCATCTTCGCATTGAGATAGACCGGTGAGTTCTTCACGGTCCGCCCGAGGCTGAAGTCGCCGAACTGGAGCCCGCCAAGCTTCCAGAGCGTCTCCGCGAGCCAGAGTCGTCCGATCGCGTCCGAGTTGGCTTCGGTCATCGCATGCTCCTGTCGACGGCCGCAGCCTCGGGGTTCAACACGTTCGCGGGCGTGTCACCAGCGAGCACGCCTAGCAGCCCGCCGACGGCGAGGTGGGTCATCTTCGTCCGCGTCTCTGCCGTCGCCGTGCCGAGGTGCGGCGCGATGACGAGGTGCGGGGCGGTCAGCAGCGGGTGATCGGGGGGCAGCGGCTCCGGCGTCATCACATCGATCCCGGCACCGCCGATGACGCCGGATTGCAGCGCGTGGAGCAGCGCGTCCTGGTTCACGACGGGGCCGCGCGCCGTGTTCACGAAGATCGCGCTCGGCTTCATCGCGGCGAAGAACGCGGCGTTGCACATCCCGGTCGTCTCCGCGTTCAGCGGGACGTGGACGGAAACGAAGTCGGACCGCCCGAGGAGATCCGCCAACTCGACGCGCTCACCGGGGAAGCCGGGAACCTCCCGGCGACCGTGGTAGAGGATCCGCATCCCGAAGCCCTCGGCGCGGCGGGCGACCGCAGCCGCCACGCGTCCCGGCCCGACGATGCCCAGTGTCGCGCCGCTGACCTGGTGGCCGATCATCCAGGTCGGGTGCCAGAGCCCCCATGTTCCCTCGCGGATCGCGCGCTCGCCCTCGGGTAGCCGGCGCGCGGCGGCCAGGAGCAGGGCGAATGCCATATCGGCGGTCGCGTCGTCTACGACGCCCGGTGTGTTCGTAACGAGGACGCCCCGCGCGGTGCAGGCGGGCACATCGATGTTGTCGAAGCCGACGGCGAGGTTGGAGACGACGCGCAGGTGGGGCGCGGCTTCCAGCGTCGGCGCGTCGATGCGCTCGGTGATCATCGTCAGCACGCCCGCGCAGCCGGCGAGGCGGTCGCGGAGCACCTCCGCAGGCGGTGGGTCGCCGCCGTCCCAGACGTCTACGTCGGCGGATGCGCGCAGTCGCGCCAGCGGACTGTCGGTGCCGTCGCCACCGGGCAGGGCACGGGAGACGAAGACGCGAGGGCGATCAGCCACGGAACTGGCAGCCGCAGGCGTTCAGGTGGCCGGTCAGGTCAGCCGCGCGCATGGGCCCGAGAGTGGTGCCTCGCATCATGTGGGGATTGTAGCCCGCGCTGGTGAGCGCGATACACTGGAGCGACACGACCGCGACTCACACTCGCGTGTCACCCACCATCGACCGCACCGCCGAACACAGCGAACGCTGCTTCGCGCGGGCGTTACCGAACGAGACGGAATTGGGGATCACATGGCCGAGAAGCGCGAGGGCGAGCCGTTCTACCGGATCGACGTCCAGGAAGCCAAGGAGATGATCGACGGCGGCAACGTCCAGGTCATCGACGCGCGTGAGCCGTGGGAGCACGCGGAGGGCCACGTCCCCGGCTCGCTCAGGATCCAGCACATGGCCGTGCTGCTGCAGGCGGACAAGTTGGCCACCGATCGCCCGATCCTCTTCATTTGCAAGAGCGGGCAGCGTTCCGCCGTCGCCGCGGAGTTCGCCGCGTCGCTCGGCCTCGAGGATCTCTACAACGTGGAGGGTGGGCACCAGGCCTGGGAGGCTGCGGGCTACCCGATGGAGTTGGGCGACTAGGCTCGCCCCCGCTCCGCATCGCCCGATCCGCGTCCCTAGATATGGGGCTGGTCCGCGCTCGTCGTGTCGGACGGCAACTCCCCCAGCGCGGTGCGGACCGCCCCCACCAGGGCGCTGGTGTCGAAGGGCTTCTCGAGGAATCGCACGTCACCGCGGGCCAGCCGCCGGCTGGTGCGTGCGCCCTCGATGTCCCCGGTGACGAAGAGCACGCGGCCCTCCATCGAAGGCCAGCGGTCGCAGATGTGCTCGTACAGCGCCGCTCCGTCCATGCCCGGCATGCGCATGTCCGCGACGACGAGGTCGAACATCACGCTCTCCAGCCGCCGGAGCGCTTCCTCGCCAGTGGCGGCGGTCGTCACCCGGTAGCCGGCGTGGTTCAGGATCTCGGTCGTCAGCGCTCGGATGGGGAGTTCATCGTCCACCACGAGGATGCGCTCGCCGCCGCCAACTGTCGGCTCGGCGGGCGGTGCTGGATCCTCCGGCGCTCGCTCACGCGTCTGTATGGGCAGCTCAACGACGAAGTTCGCTCCGCCGGAGGTGGACGGCTCGATCCAGACGCGCCCGCCATGCTGTGTCACCAGCCCGTACACCGTGGACAGCCCCATGCCCTGGCCGAGGCCCACGTCACGGGTGGTGAAGAACGGCTGGAAGACGCGGTCACGCATCTCCTCAGGCACGCCCGGCCCGTCGTCCGCCACTGACACCCGCACTAAGTCGCCCACGCGCGAGGTGCTGATGATGATCTCGCCGCCGCCGGGTTGGAGCGCCTGCTGCGCGTTGTTCACCAGGTTCAGGAAGACCTGCTCCAGCTGTGCGCGGTCGGCCTGGATCTCCGGGATCCCGGAGAGGCGGAGCTCGGCGCGGACGTTGTCCACCTCCAGGCTGTAGCGCATCACGTCCACGACGCGGCGCACGATCTCCTCGAGGTCGACGCGGGAGGTGGTGGGCGGCTCCTGGCGCGCGAACGAGAGCAGGTTCCGCACGATCCGCGCTGCGCGTTGCGCCTCGTGCTCGATCGTGGTGACGGCGTGGTCGCGCTCCGCCCCGTCCAGCGAGTGGAAGATCTGCGCGTAGCCCAGGATCGCCGTGAGCGGGTTGTTCAGCTCGTGCGCGACGCCCGAGATCACCTCGCTCAGAGCGCTCAACTGAGCGGTCGCGCCGGTGACCGCGGCGGCGTTCGCCTCGGCGATGCGCTCCGTGCTGAAGCGCGCGGCGACGTTCGGTGCGGAGCGGGCGGTCGTCGCAGGCGCAGGGGCCGAGTGGTGCGCGGGCAGGGGCTTCGGCGCCTCCACGACTGGCGGGATCGCCGGCGGCGTCTCCACGGAGGTCACCGCGGCGGTGGTCGTTTCGGCGGGCGCGGGGGCTGTTAGCGACGCCGGGCGCGATCCCGGCAGCGCAAGGGCATGTACGGAGAGACGCGGGCCGAGGGCGCGCGCGACGCGCTCGATCCCGATGCCGTCCTGGGCGTTGAACGGGGCGCCGGAGGAGTACACGACCAGCGCGCCAGCGACCTCCGTTCCCGCGTACAGCGGCACGTGGATCCTCGAGGTCATCCCGAAGCCGGGGAGGCGTCCGAGCGGCGAGTGCAGCGCCGGATCTGCGGCGAGGTTCGTGGTCAGCTCCGGCTGGCCGCTAGCGAGCACGCCCGCCTGCGCGACATCCAGCGGCGACCAGACCGAACCGCGATCGATACCGGCCATCGCCGTCGGGTAGACCGCGAGGACCTCGGCGCCGATCGTCCCCGGCGGCACGTGTACCGGCCCAAACCGGAGCGCCGCGCCCCAGGAGTACGGGACGGCGCCCAGCAGCGCCTGCAGCACGGCGGGCCGCAGCGTGGATCTCCGTCAGCGCGGCGATCGCCTCCATCGCCTCGACCTGTGCCCGGAGCAGGACGTGCTCACGATCCTCGGACAGGACGCGGGGCCGAGCGGAGGGGGGAAGCGCCTGCGGAATGAGCGTGCTGGTCGCATGGAGGTGCATCAGCGAGAGGCCACCCGCTACCTCCGTCGGGACCACCTCGACGTCGATCGGCTGCTCTGAGTACGCGCCAACGAGGCGGAGCACGCCACGCCAGGGCTGTCCGGCCTGCATCGCCGCGAGCGCCTCGTTCAGCGCCAGCCGATTCGCGGCCGGGGCGAGTGAGGTCCAGGCGTGACCCATGAGGTCGTCCGCGCTGCGGACCCCGAAGAACAGGCACGCGGCAGCGTCCGCCGCGACGATCGTCGCGCCGGAGCCAATGACCAGCCGGCCGTGAGCCGGCGGAGCAGCGCCCGTCAGCGGCATGGAACGTTGTCCTCGAAGTACGGCGGTCGCTCAAGCTGGGGAGCCATCACACGCACGCGCGCACGCAGCGGCGCGGGACTGCGTGAGAATGCCCTGAGTCTCATTGTCGAATCTCGGCGTGGGATTCTCCATGGGAGGTTCGGTTAAGAAT
Organism: Dehalococcoides mccartyi; assembly: GCA_945888895.1. Taxonomy (GTDB): domain Bacteria; phylum Chloroflexota; class Dehalococcoidia; order UBA2979; family UBA2979; genus SHYQ01. The sequence goes on from CAMDAY010000041.1 coordinate 5,306, forward strand.
CTCGCCGTAGATGACACGTTATTCGCCGCGGCGCTTGCGGTGGCGCTAGTTGAGCCGCTCCAGTGTGCCCCATCGCTGCGCTACGGCGGCGGCGGCACGGCGGTGTGTCGTCTCAAGCAGCGTCGTCAGGATATCCCCCGCGCGCTCTAACCGGCGACGAACGTCCAGCGTCTCCAGCAGGGTCTGGAGGCGCTGCACGTCCCCGGATTCGAGCGCTGCCGCGCCGATGGCGTCCGTGAGGGCGCCCGGCCCGTCGGGCATCTCGACATCGCGTGCCCAGGAGCCCTGCGCGGTGTGGCGCAGCCTCATCATCTGCTCGTAGTTGCGGCTGACCTGTTCGAGGAGTGCCTCGGACGGCTCGCTCGCCTCGTCCACGGGGTACTCGACCTCCGCGGCGAGGTACGGGTGGTCGTACAGGAGTTGCGCGATGCGGAAGCGGCGCACGCCCCGCGCGCTCACAGCCAGCCGCCCGTCGCCCAACGGCACGACCTCCTCGATCGTTGCGGTCGTGCCGACGAGGTGGGGGGTCGCGTTGCCGCCGACCTCCGGGCCGCTCTCGATCAGCGCGATGCCAAACGGCTCGTCGGCCGCCATGGACTCCTCGATCAGCGTGAGGTAGCGCGGCTCGAACACCTGGAGCGAGACCGTCTGTCCGGGGAACAGCACGAAGCGCAGGGGGAACAGCCGGAGGAACGTCATCCCACCGCCACCCGAAGCGCGAGCGCCAGTGCGCCCAGGCCCAGCGCGACGGCCACGCCACGGCCGAGTGCCCCACCGGACAGGTGCACATTCTCCGCGCCGTCGAGGTCAGAGAGCAGCCGAGCGGCCCGTGCGCGGTCGGCGAGGGGAACGCTGAGCGGGAACACGAATAGGCTCTCCCCGGGCGTCGCCGGGACACCGGGGATCAGCGACTGGCCGGGCAGGGCGCGCTGGGTGTCGTCGATCTCCACGCGGGCGTCGATGCCCGCCGCGTGCAGCGCCTCGGCGCGGCGCTCCGCCTCGTGCGCGTCACGCTGCACGTCGACGCGGGCGCGCGGTTCTTCGGCATCGATCGGTCTCATGGGCCAATCGTACACGGACGCGGAGGGGGCTCCGGGGACGGGGCTAGGCCGTCTGGAGCGCGAGCAGGCGGATCGGCTGCGGCGTCCCGGCACCCTCGAGCGGGAAGAGCGCGTTGATCGCGCCGCCGTCGTAGTAGTGCGGGACGTACACGGTGCCCTGCGGCACGCCATCCTCGAGGCGTAGCGCGATGCGCACCTCCTGCGTGCCGTCGGTGAGGACGATCGTCTCACCCCCACGGACGCCGAGGGCCTCGGCGTCGCGCGGGTTGACCCACGCGGCCTCCTCGCGGTGGAGCTGGTCGGCCTCCTCCGAGTGGATGGAGGCGGCGTCCCAGCTGGTGAACAGCGAGCGGTTCGTCGTGAGCAGGATGCCCTCGACGCTCGCCGGTGTTGCGACCGGCTGCGTCCTGGCGGTGTACGTCGCGTTCGCCGGCAGCGCGCGGGTTGCGCCGGGGGCGGCGTCGATCGCTGCGTACGAGGGGAAGGCGGCGATGTGCTCGTGCATGTCGCGCCCGATGTCGGCGACGCTGTTGAACTTCTGCGGGCCGCCGAGGCCGTGCGCGAGGGCGGCGAGGATCGCGACGCCGGTCCGCTCCTGGCCACGCGGCGTGGCTGCGGGGCGGTGGCGCATGACGTGGCGGTCGGCGTTGGTGATCGTGCCGTCTTCTGCGTGGAACGGCGTCTCAGCGAGCACCGCCGTGGCGTACTCCGCGGTCGTCGAGCGGACGTCGTCGATCACGACGAGCGCGTCGAGGTTGGCGAGGGCCGCGCGGATCGCCTCGGTGCCGGGGGCGCTCAGGAGCGGGTTGTCCGCGTGGACGATGAGGCCCTTGATCTCGCCGGCCTGCGCGGCGGCGATGATCTCCGGGAAGGACTTCCCGTTCGCACCAGGCGTGATGCCGAGGTCGGCGATGCCGTTCACGTTGGCGTCCGTGGGCAGCACGATGAGGCCGCCGGCAGCGTCCGCGCCGCGGATCGCGATGGCGATGTTCGCGGCGGCCTTGGCCGTCTCGCCCTGCAGCGCCGCATCGATCGCGTTCGGCGCGAACACGAGGGTTGAGGTCGCGGGCGACTCCTTGCCCTTCGCGACGACGGCGAGCGCCTTCGCCCACTGACCGGCGTCGATGCCGCTGGGGGCCGCGGCGCCCTCGGCGAGCGCGTTGGCGACGGCGGCCTCTTGCCCGGGGCGCACCCGGATGGTGGCGGTGGCGAACGACTCGAGCTCACCCCAGTGGGCGGAGATCACGACGAGCTGCGCGCGCCGCTTCACTACGGCGTCCTTGATGCGGAGCGCCGCGATCTGGTGCGACTCCTCGAGATCCGAGGCGATAGCGACGATCGTGTCGGCGGCCTCCAGGTCGGTCAGGCTGGACGGCAGGCGGTGCGTGCCGAATGCGCCGGTGAGGGCAGCGGAGACGGCGCGGTGGACCGGGCCGTGCGAGAAGTCGAGGTGCGGCGTCCCGATCGCGTTCGCGACCTCCACCAGCAGGTGTGCTTCCTCGTTCAGCGCGAGCGGGGAGCCGAGGACGGCGATCGCGTTCGCGCCGTGGGCGCGCTTCACACCGTCGATGCTCTCGACGGCGCGCTGGAGCGCCTCGTCGAACGAGACGGGGAGCAGGCGGTCGCCCGTCCTGACCAGGGAGCGCGTCAGGCGTTCGCGGTCGGAGATCGCGGTGTAGCCGAAGCGGCCACGGACGCAGATCTGGTCGCGCGACGCAGGGTTCACGCGGTCGGGCTTCACGATCACGGGGCGGTCATCAGTGGTGCCGTAAGAGATCGTGCAACCCACGGAGCAGGAGTTGCAGACCGAGTTCGTCCAGTCGGTCGCGAGACCGATCCACTTGTTGGGCTTCTCCATCAGCGTCGCCGTCGGGCAGACATCGATGCACGCACCGCAGAAGTCGCAGTCGGACTCGTGCACCTGTCCGCCGGTGCCGAAGGCGATCATCGTCGTGTGGCCCTTGCCGGCGAGCGTCACGGCGCCGGTGTGGCGCAGGCTGTCGCAGGCGCGCACGCAGCGGGTGCAGATGATGCACATCTGCGGGTCGAACTCGAGGTACGGGTTGCCGCGGTCCGGCTCGGGGGGCGGTACCTCGTAGTACGAGCGGGTCTCGCCGACCCACGGCTCCTCGAACTCGCCCTGGTCCGTGATCTCGCACGAGGTCTGCAGCTCGCAGCGGTAGTTCTTCGAGCAGGTGAGGCAGCGGTGCGTGACCACGTCGTCGCGGAGGCAGATGTCGCCCGGCATGCAGTGGACGCGGCGGTGGCAGGTGAGGCAGCGGTCCGGGTGGTTCGCGAGGATCAGCGACAGCACGGAGTTGCGCGTGCTCTTCACGTTCGCCGTGTCGGTGGTGACCTTCATGCCCTCCGCGACCTGCGCGACGCAGGCGAGCTGCATCGGCGTCGGGCGCGCGCCCTCGATCTCCACGAGGCAGGTGCGGCAACCGGCGTACGGCTCGAGGCCGTCGATGTAGCAGAGGTTGGTGATCGCGATGCCCTGCTCTTTGATCACCTCGACGAGGCGACGTCCGGGAGCGGCTTCGACGGTCTGTCCGTTCAGGGTGATCTCGACCACGGGTCTACCTATCTATCGTTCGTCGTGATCAAGCTTGCCCGGGAGGCGCTGCGGGCCGAACGGGCCCGAGGCTCCGGCGACGGGCACGCGGGAGCGCGCCGTCGGCATCATGGTCGTCAGCGGGATGAGCTCCTGCATCTGGCCGTTGGGGTAGCGTCCGCCCGTGCCGACCAGGTACTGCTGCGCCTCGCCGGTGAGCGTCTGACGGTTGCGGTACATCGACTCGAACACGTACACGGCGTCGTCGTAACGGCCACCGGCCTGGATCGCCTGGTACGGGCACGCCTCCGTGCAGAGTCCGCAGTACATGCAGATGCGGAAGTCGATCTCGTAGCGGTCGATATTCAGTGTGCCGTCCTCGCGGGGCGAGGTCTGGACGAGGATGCAGCCGTCCGGGCAAGCCTGTGCGCAGGTGGAGCAGCCGGTGCAGCGCTCCTCGAACCAGAGCAGGTTCGTCCGGGCGCGCACGGGAACCTCGCGCTGCTGCTCCGGGTAGTTCACGGTGATGGCGGGTTTGAAGACATGACGCAGCGTGGTCATCATACCGCGCGCGATGCCCATGCCGTAGGCCACGTCGCCTCGATTCCCGCCGTACGAGGTGGGGCGGATCGCCCCGATCGGTCTGTCCGGAGTCTAGCCGAGGATGCCCGCACGGGGTACTCGACCGCAGTCTCCTCGGACTCCAGTCCGAACGATTGTGAATGCTAGCACAGGGTCAGAGAGCGGGCCGTTCGTCCCTGATCCCGAACACCCGGCGCGCCTCGGGCAGCAGATCCGGGGTGTCGAGGTCGATCCAGACGGCCGGGTCGCGCTCGAAGGGGATCTTCGTCGCCGGATGTCGGTCAACGACGGCGCGGAGCCCGAACGTGGCGTCCGTCACCCTCGACAGCTCGGTGAGCAGACGGCCGGCGAGGACGACGGGGTGCCCGCCGTGCTCCGCGCCCGCCTCATCGAGGTAGCTCGGCTGGACGACGTCGAGGTCGCGCTCCCGTCGTGCCTCGACGAGCCGGTCGATGATCGAGGGGCGCGTGGGCTGGTCGACGTTCTGGATCACGATCGCCTCTATCTGGCCGGCGTTCGCCGGCATGGCGCCTCCGGCGCCGGGTGGCGCCTCGCGGTCGGGGTGCAGCAGCGCGGCAGCGCCCGCAGCGAGCGAGGTGGCGCGACCTTGCGGCCAGCGCGCGTTGAAGACGATGTGCCGCTCTGCAGTACCGAGGACGCGACGGACGTGCTCCATCCTCGCCCCGCACACGATCACGATGTCGTCCACCACGGACGCCATCAGCTGCGCGTATTCCCACTCGATGAGCGTCCCGTCACCCCAGGCGAGTAGCGGCTTGGGCGACCCCATCCGCCTCGAGGCTCCGGCGGCCAGCAGGATCGCGGCGACGGTCATCGGAGAGTCACGGTGCTACGCACTGGTCTTCGAGGCGCGCCACGAGGCGATCGCGTTCCGCACGGCGGCGGCGGCGAGCACGGAGCAATGCACCTTCGACTTCGGCAGTCCGCCGACGGCGTCCGCGAAGTCGTCGCGCGTCAGCGCCTCGGCCTCCTCGGGCGTGCGTCCCGTCACCATCTCCGTCGCGACGGACGAGGTGGCGATCGACGCCGGGCATCCCGACGACAGGAACGAGGCGGCGACGATGCGCTCGGCCCCCTCGACGCCCTCGAAGCGCAGGAACATCCGCATCGAGTCGCCGCACACGGGATTCGTCACGAACGCCTCGGCGTCCGCGTCCACCATCCGCCCGGCGTTCCTCGGGTGGTTGAAGTGATCGATCAGCGTCGCGCTGTACTGCTCGGAGGAGAGTGTCTCGGCCATGCGCTCATTGTCTCACCGCTGACGAGGGCTATTCGGTGCGCCCGTACATCTCCGCCACGCTCCGCAGGCACGCCAGCCCGTCGAGGTCGGCGTGGCGTGCGAGGGCGAGGACGCGGATGCGGCCGAGGGCGGTGGGGTCGGTGAGCGTCTCGGCGGCGCGGCGGTCGGCGAGGAAGCGCAGAGCGTCCTCGGCGGCGCGGGACTCGGCGGCACGGAGCGCGTCCGGGAGGCCGAGGACGGTGAGCGCCTCGGCCTGCGAGGTGGGCGGGGCGGCGTGCCAACCGTCACCCGTGGCGAGCGCGGCGGCGGCGAGCGACGTCAGGTCAACGTGGTAGGTGAGGTCGGTGCGGCCCGGCTCGGACAGCGGGTCGGGCACGGGGGAGTGCGAGCGGAAGGCCATCAGGGTGCCCTCGCGCCGCCACGAGGCGTACAGGTCGCGCGCCTCGTAGCCGTAGTCGATCGTCAGGACGTAGCCGCGCTCTACCTTCGCCGCGATGCGCCGCATCGCCTCGAACGATGCGAGCCCCACCTCGGCGCGCGCGCCGTCGCCGGGCGTGACGCCGAGGTGCGCGAAGTGCGCGGCGAGGGCCGGAGTGCTGGGGTCGCCCTCGATCAACACGAGGGTGTCGGGGTCGGGGGGGAGGGGGAACCCCCCACCCTCACCCTCCCCCACAAGGGGGGAGGGGACAGAAAGAGAGGGGGCAGAAGCAGAGAGGGCAGAAGCAGAGGGGATGGGACCAGTGAGTGTGCCCTCTCCCCGTCCGTTCAGACCCCCTCCCCCCCCGTGGGGGAGGGCTGGGGTGGGGGGGCTACCGGCGCGCGCCACGTACCACTCGCGCAACTCCTCGCCGTGGCGGGTGACGAGGTGCACAGGTAGTGCGTCGAAGAACTCGTTGCTGATGACGACGCCGGTGATGCGTCCGGGGCGGTCGAGCCAGTGGTCGAGCAGGGCGTGCTCCGCGGTCAGGCCGGCGGCCTCGAGCGTCGCGCGCTGCGCAGCGAGGCGGTTTGGGTGGCCATCGAGGAGCACGGGGCGCACGGCGGCGAAGCACTCCGGCGCGCGCGCGCGCAGCCAGGTGAGCATCGCGGTCGAGAAGGCGCCCGAGCCCGCGCCGACCTCGACCAGGTCGAAGCTTGCGGGGCGGTCGAGGCGCTCCCAACACTCCTCGACCTGGCGCGCCCACAGGTAGCCGAAGATCGGGTGCACCTCCGGGCTCGTCTCGTAGTCGCCTCGTGCGCCCCAGGCGAGGTCGGCGCGGCTGTAGTAGCCATGCACGGGGTGGCCGAGCGCGAGCGCCATGAAGTGCGCGAAGGTGATGCGCCGAGTCTCGGAAGTATCGCCGGGTGCCTTGTCGATCTCGTCGAGGACGAAGCGCGCCAGCGGCGTGCTGCGCGCGGCGAGGGCGAAGTCGTCGGGTGGTGTCGTGGTCACGAGGCGGATCGTAGCGTCACGCGACGGACAGCGCGTGCGGATCGCTTCGGCGCGAACAGCAGCCGCGAGTCCCGTGCGGTGCTGACTGGGGCGGCCCACCCCTACCCCTCCCGGCGCGGGAGGGGTTCAGAAGAGAGAACCAAGTGTGAGGGCGCAGCTCCTCACACTCCCGGCGGAATCGTGCGTTTCTAGGCGCCCAGTGTC